>JBQTIE010000128.1:0-7948 GCA_052389315.1 Acidobacteriota bacterium | reverse complement strand
TGGGCTTTCTGTGGGGTCTGATCACCTTCACGGCCCGCAGTGGCTCCCACCCGCCTCGACCAACGCACGCATGATGGGTACGCAAGCCCGGCAAGCACTCCCCGTTCTAGCCGTGGGAGCGGTTTCGGTCCTCGCGGTCACCGATCTGTCGAATCTGCCGGCGCCGTGGTGGGACGAAGGGTGGACGCTGTCGGTCGCGCGCAACTGGGCAGAGCTGGGTCACTACGGCCTGCTCCTGCGAGGTGAGCGGGTGTCCGACTTGCTGGCCGCCCATCTGCCGGTCGTGGCGCCCATCGCCCTCAGCTTCAAGCTTTTCGGCGTCGGCATCATCCAGGCGCGAGCGGTTGGTGTGGTCTTCACGCTGAGCACCCTGCTGCTCATGTTCGTCCTCGCACGGCGACTGTTCGACGCCAGGGTTGCCTGGCTGACCATCGCGCTCCTCCTCCTGTGTCCCATTCGATGGCAAATGCATCCACTCATCCTGGGACGGCAGGTGCTCGGCGAACTGCCGATGCTGTTCTTCCTGGTGGCGGGGTACTGTGCGTTCTTGCGCACGCGCGAGCGGCTCGTCCCGTTCGCGAGCCTGGCGGCCGTCTGCTGGAGCCTGGCGCTCATGACCAAGCTGCAGACCTTGCCATTCTGGCTCGTGTCGATGGCTGTCGCAATCGCGCTCGCGGCGGTCGATCGGCGTTGGCATGACGTCCGCGTCGCGGGCGGCGTGCTGGTTGGATCGCTCGCGGTGTTTCAGTTGCTGGAGTCCGGAAGGATCTTCTGGCAGGACGACGCGACGTGGCCGGCCAATCCCATGACTGGGGCGAGTCAGGTGCTTGGCCTGGTGACCGACGGACGACGGCGCCTGGAAGTGCTTCAGAACGTGCTGACCTTCTGCCTGCCCACCCTGATGGGCGTGCTCTACGGCAGCGCCCGGTGGGTCGCAGCCCGACGACCGGGTGTGGCCACCGACGTCGAACAAACGGTGCGATGGATGCTCGCCGGCTTGGTGGCGAGCTGGCTGGTGTGGTACGGAGCGCTCTCCATCGGCTGGGAACGCTATGTGATACCAGCGGTCTTCATGGGCGCGCCGCTGACGGCGGCGCTGCTGAGGGAGTGGACCTCGGGCACGGGGCGCCCACCCTCGGTCGCCGAGCCGACCCCGCCCGAACGCGCTCGCGCGACGGTCGTCACTTCGCGGCGGATTGCCGCCGTGGCGCTCAGCGTCCTGCTCGTGGTTCCCGCGGTCCGCTCCGTCCAGCTATTCCTCGAAACGGGCCGCGAGGCGCCCATCGAAGCCGTCGTGGACTTCCTGCACGGCTACACACCGCCCGGGGCCGTCATCGAGACCGACGAAGCGCAACTGTTCTTCCTCCTCGATCGGCCCTACCATTTCCCACCGGCCCAGTTGTCGGTGGACCTCGTCCGGCGAGAGTGGCTGGACCCGAACGCACCCGTCGCCTACGACCCACTTGGCGACGACCCGGATTTCCTCGTGATCGGCCCCCGCGGAAAGCAGACGCGAATCTACGATGCGGCGGTTCAAGCAGGATGGTTCCAGCATGTCGGCGCGATGGGGTCCTACGACCTGTTCGCGCGTCGGCCGGGGCCAAGCGCGCTCTTCACGGCCCGACGCGTCGGGCAGCGGGCGAACTCTCGGGCGCCGCGGCCGTTTGTGCCCTCGAGCGGCTATCCGTAGCCGGGCATCCCTCGGCTGGCTTGATGAAGACGAACTCGACTTCCTCGAACCCCCCAACCCAGAAGCACCAGACGCGCGACGCCACATATGGGCTCAGGCGCGCCAGCCAGTCGATCGCACCCCCGAGCCCGCTGGCCAGAGACGTCAGGGTCGGGCCGAGCGTGTCGCGCTTCAGCTCAGCCTGTGCAAACCACCGTAACCTGACGCCTCGCGACTCGAGGGTCGTCCCCGAGTAGCCTCCGCGGAACGACGGGTCGAAGTACAGCGGGAAGGTGACGTCGAAGCCGCGCTTGTGATCGGGGTGCATGATCCCGCGCGAAAAGTGCGGCACGCGCACCGTGAGCCGCCCTCCCGGCCGAAGGATTCGGTTGAACTCGGCCATCACGGCGAACGGCTCTTGCAAGTGCTCGAGCACGTGAGAGGCCACAATCGCGTCGGCGGATGCCGTCTCGAATGGGTACGGACGGTCATTGAGGTTGTGCCAGACGTCTGCTTTGGCCCGAGGATCCACATCGACGTTGATCCACCCGTCCAATGGGAACTGTCCACACCCGACGTTGATCCGCAGCCCTGTCACGAGGCATCAGCTTACACCGTTGAGGAAGCGCTCGTGTGTTGGCGGGTATACTACCCGCTCGCATGAGGCTCGTTCGACCCGCGGCCCTCGCGATCTTCGCCGCCTACTCCATCGTCCACTTCGCGTACTCGGGCGTCCTGACGCCCCTCGAGAGTCCCAACATCCGGCAGATCGCCTCGGAAATGCGCCCGCTGCGGGCGTTTCTCGCCAACGGGCAACCGGTGACCCTCGACGAACCAGATCAGTACGGCCCCGTGTTCTTCTTCGTGATGCATCCGCTCATCCGGTCGTGCGGCCTCGAGGCCTTCCCCCTTTCACGATGCTTGTACGGCGTGCAGCTCGTGACACTTGTCTCGAGCTTCCTGCTGACGGTGGTCTGCCTTCGGCGGTGGCTGTCGTCGTCTGATAAAAGATTTCGGCCGATACGCACATCCGTGCTCGTTGCCGTGCTGGGATTACTCTGGACGAATTTCTCTCCGCTCTACTACATCGTCGCCACGAAGATGGTCGAGATGTGGGAGCTGGCGCTGATCCTGGCCGCCCTGCTCGCGTATCTCTCCGGGCGCAGCTTTCTCGCGGGTCTTCTGATCGCCGCCGGCACGTTCATCAAGCTGCTCCCCGGCCTCTTCGTGATCTACTTCGCCCTGCGGGATCGTCGAGCGTTTGCCGGGGCCGTGGCCGGGACGCTGGTGATTCTGTCGACGTCGCACCTGCTGTACGGGCCGGCCATGGGGTTCGGGTATCCCCTTTCCGTCATGCGATCCGCGGTCGTGGCTTCAGCCGACGCCGCGACCGGCCATCACGAGAATCTCTCGATGAAGAACCTCGTGCGCAAGGCGTTCGGGACGCTCCGAGTCCCCCAGCCGGGCGATCCGCCGAACATGCGCGAGAGCTACAAGGCGGCGGTCGCGCCGGAACGGCAGGGCCTGGCAACCGCCCTCGGGCTCCTGCTCCACGCCGCTGCCCTGGCCGTCACCGTGATCGTGCTCATCCGGTCGCGGCGGGCGCGCGATCCCGTCTGGGACTGGGCCTTCCTTACGGTCGCGATGTTGCTGGTGGCTCCCGCGGCGACTTTCGAGTACATGCTGCTGGCCGTCTTCGCCTTTTCGCTCGTGATCACGGCGTTGCTCGCGCATCGCACGCTGTGGCGATCGGCGGCCATTGTCGCACCATTGGCCGTCGCCGTCGTTCTGGTGGCGAACATCGTGCCGAGAACGGTGATCAACACGGTTCTCCCCATCGACTGGCTTCGACACACGAGCGGGTACACACACCTCACGCTCTCGGAGACCTATCAGTACTTCGGCGTGCCGCTCGTGGGGCTGGCGGCCCTGGGGGTGGCGCTTGTGGCGTTGGGGCGGGCGCTCCAGGTCGAGCGCCGTGCGCTCACCCGAGCGACGGAGTGAGCAGGACGTCCGCGATGCGCTCGGCGGCCCGGCCATCGCCAAATGGACGTGCGGGCCCGGTCATGCGGTGGTAGGTCGAAGGGTCGCGCAGCAGTTCTTCGATCGCCGCGACAATCGCGTGGGGCGACGTCCCCACGAGCCGAGCCACCCCGGCATCCAGCGCTTCGACGCGTTCGGTGACCTCTCGCAGCACCAGGGTGGGCACCCCGAAGGACGGCGCCTCCTCCTGGACACCACCGGAGTCTGTGACGACAAGCCAGCTGGCCTGGAGCTGCTTGAGGAAGGTGGTGTAGTCGAGCGGTTCGATCAGGTGCACCCGATCGCGGCCGGCCAGCGACGCGTCGATACTCGCACGGACGGTCGGGTTGAGATGCACCGGAAAGACGACGTCAAGATCTGGATGGCGTCCCGCGACCTCGCCGAGCACGCGGCACATGGCCTCGAGGCGTGTCCCCCAGCTCTCACGGCGATGGAGGGTCACGAGGATCGTCCTTCGTCCCAGAGCCCGCGGCACCGGTGCTGGAGACTCGGCGAACTCGGGCGACCGCACGATCAGCTCGAGCGCATCGACGACGGTATTGCCGGTGACGTGAATGCGATCGGGCGCCACGCCTTCGCGGAGCAGGTTGCCCCGGGCGGTCTCTGTGGGCGCAAAATGCCAGCGCGCGAGCGTTCCCGCCAGGCGGCGGTTGATCTCCTCCGGAAACGGATTGGCCGCATCGTAACTGCGCAGACCCGCCTCAACGTGCGCCACCGGAATGTTGGCGTAGAAGGCCGCGAGCGCGCACACGAAGGTGCTGGTCGTATCGCCCTGGACGAGGACCGCATCCGGGCGCTCTTCTTCGAGCAGATCCGCCATCGCCGGCAGGATGCGCGCGCTCAGATCGGCCAGCCGCTGCTTCGGGCGCATCACGTCGAGATCGCGGTCTGGCACGATCCGGAACACGCGCAGAGCCTGGGCCAGCAGCTCGCGATGCTGTGAGGTCGCGACCGTGACCACGTGCGCGCCGCGCCGACGAAGCACGTCCACGACCGGCGCCAGCTTCACGCCTTCAGGCCGCGTGCCGAACGTCACGACGAGCTTCATCGAACCCCCGGAACAACGGCGCCAGCCCGGCGTGTGGGCGTTGGCCATCGGACATACAGTAGGTGGGCATGCACGTGAGGCCAGAGGTGGCTGACCGCGTCGCTCGAGGGCACGACATCCCCTACACCACCCTCGCGGTCGTCGTCTCGGCCGCGATGCTGTCCTTCACGCTCAACCAGCAGTGGGCCGGTGACTTCTGGGAGCACGCGGCCGTGGTTCGCGAGCTGGCGCGACGACCCTGGTCGCCGCAGCACCCGCTGGTGGCCATCGAGGCTCCACACCCGTCCTTTTCGCCCTACACGCTGCTGGCGGGCCTCTGTTCGCGTTATCTGGATCTCCATCCGATCACGGTCCTCTCCGGACTCGGGCTGACGAACCTGCTGGTGTTGCTCGTCAGCTTCCGCTGGTTCGCCGCGGGGCTCGTGGGCGCGCGTGCGACAACCTACGGCCTGGTTTTCACGCTTGTGTTGTGGGGCCGCGACCCCTGGCTCTTCAGTGGCTTCCTGCACGCGGGGATGCTGGGATTCGCGCTGCCGTACCCGTCCACGCTGGCGACAGGGCTGACGCTGCTCTGCTTCCACGCGACTCTGCGCCTTTTTGACAGCGGCGATCGACGTTGGGGCGTTCTGCTGACCGTCGCCGCGCCGGTCGTCTTGGTGACGCACCCGGTGATCGGCGTGGCGCTGGCCGCCGGCCTGGTCTCGCTGTCTCTCGGCTCCGCGGTGCGCCAGCCGGCCCGAGTCGCCACCCTCGGAGTCGTCGTCCTGATCGTCGCGCTCGGAAGCGCGAGCCTCTGGCCGTACTATCCGTGGTTGTCGTTGGTCCTCGATGGAGGCGGCGGCTACGGCGAACTCAACCGGCCCATGTATGAACACATCGTCGCGCGAGCCTGGCCGGCACTCCTCGCCATCCCTCTCCTCGCGCGCCGCTTTGCCGCCGACCCCACCGATCGGCTCGCCTGTTTCACAGGAGCGCTCGGCGTCGTGTATGCCCTTGGCGCGTTGACGGGCGCCTGGATGCTCGGACGTGTCCTGCCCCTGCTCGTGCTGGGCTTGCATCTGGTGCTGGCCGACGCCGTGGCACGCGCCGAAGCCCAATGGTCCGGCGTCGCTCGTCGGCGTGCGCTCCGCCTGATCTTGGCCGCCGTCGTCGTCGCTGGAATGATCAATCTGGCGCCGGGGTTCGTCCGCTTCGTTCCTCGGACGCTGCTGCCCGCCTCGCTTGCCGACGACCCTCGCCTGGCGCGAATCGCTCACGCGTACGCTGACCTCCCGCGCTACATTTCGCCGGACGACGTCGTCATGGCCGACGCCAACATCGGAAGGATTCTGCCCTCGTGGGCCGGGCGCGTGATCGCAGTGTCCACGCCCCAGCCCTTCGTCGCCGACGACGCGGCTCGTCGTGATGACGTGAGGCGGTACTTTGCCGATGCCGGAGCGGATGAACGCCGGGCGATCGCCCGGCGGTACGGCGCGCGGGCGGTGCTCATCGATCGCATCCTTGCGCCGATCGACCCCGCGGCGAGCGACTCGCTCGACACGTTGGGAACGGTCGTCTACGACGATGGCCGCCTTCGCCTGATCAGGTTCTCGCCTGACACGGGCGAGGCCGCTCAACCGTGACAGGTATACTCCAGCCCGATGCGCCGTGACGGCAGCGTGGGGGTCGATCGCCCGTACCTGACGGCCTCCGCCGCCGTCGTCGTCGTCATGACGCTTCAGACGATCAACCAGCAGTGGTCCGGCGATTTCTGGGAGCACGCCGCCGTCATCCGGGAGCTGGCCCAACGGCCGTGGGCCCCGCGTCACCCGCTGTTCGGGATCGATGCCCCCCATCCGTTCCTCTCCCCTTACTCGCTGGCTGGGGGTCTCATCGCGCGCGCCGTCGCACTGTCCCCAGTCACGGTGCTCGGCGGATTCGGGCTGCTGAATCTGGCAGCCCTCCTCGTGTCGTTCCACCTGTTCGTCGGCCACCTGCTCGGGCCACGGTCTGCCTTCTACGGGCTGCTGCTCACGCTGGTGTGGTGGGGTTTCGACCCCTGGCGCTACAGCGGCTTCCTTCACCTGAACGCGCTGGGGTTCACGCTGGCGTATCCGTCCATCTTCGCGATGTGGCTCACGCTGCTCGCCTTGTATGCCGCGATGCGTTTTTTCGAGACTCGCGCCGCGCGGTGGGCGGCTCTCGTGTCGCTGATCGGTCCACTGGTCCTGCTCGTCCACCCCATCACGAGCCTGGTGCTGGCGGCGGGGCTGGTCGCGCTGTCGGTGGGCCAATTCGGACGCGCTCGGTTGGCCGTCGCCGGCCTCGGCGTCGCCGTCAGCGTGGCGTCGCTGGCCGGTGTCCTGCTGTGGCCGTACTATCCATGGCTGGCGCTGATCCAGAGCGGAAGCGCCGTCTACGCCGAACCCAATTTGGCGATGTACGACGACGTGCTCCGGCGAACCTGGCCCATCCTCGTGGCGCTGCCACTGGTCGTGCGGCGATGGGCGCGCGATCCGTCTGACGCGCTCGCGGCACTCGTAGCGATGTTGGGCGGCCTCTACGCCCTCGGCGCCGTTCTGCAGAACGGCCCCCTGGGGCGTGTGCTCCCGGCCCTCGCGATGAGCCTGCACCTGGTCATCGCGGATGCCGTGGCCCACCTCGAGATGCGTGCGACCACGGTCACGGCGCGACGTAGGTTCGCGGCCGCGGTCGTCATCGCCCTGCTTGTCGGCACGGCGAACATGGCTCCGGGCCTGGTCCGTGCCGTGCCGCGTGCGCTGCTGCCCCCGGCCTTGGCGGCTGATCCACGGCTCGAGCGTGCCATCGACCTGTACGGCCGGATCGGCTCGTTCATCGGTCCGGACGACATCGTGATGGCGGACCTCAACGTCAGTCGCCACCTGCCGGCGTTCGCCGGGAAGGTCGTGGCCTTCATCGATCCCGAGGCGTTCGTTCCCGACGAGCATGATCGGCGTCAGGCCACCAACCGGTACTTCAGCGACATCTCCACCGAGGAGCGAAGGGCCCTGGCGAAGCGATTCGGCGCCACCTTTGTCGTGGTGGACCGCCGCACCACGCTGATCACCGAGTCCTTGCGCCTGTCGCTTGCGACGCTGGGCGAGGTCGTCCACGACGACGGGCGGCTCGTCGTCGTGAAACTGGCGTCTTGATGTCTCAATCGGCGACGGCCACGATCGTCCCGATGA
>JBQTIE010000127.1:0-1955 GCA_052389315.1 Acidobacteriota bacterium | reverse complement strand
ACGGCACGAAGGACACGCTGTACACCGAGCTCGACAACGACATCACGCTGGTGGGCACCTACAACTGGGTGATCCGGGGGACGCGGCTCAACACGCTCCGGCCGTTCTTCGTCTTCGAGCAGCCACGGCGGGGGCAGCAGCTCTACATCGAGACGAATGACTGGTCGAAGGCGCCGCCCACGCTGCAGTACCTCAGCCTCTACGATCAGGCGGGCAATCAGCAGGCGGACGTGCGCACGATGAAGGTCTACGGCCTGGACGATACCTTCTCGTGGTACATCCCCGACCGCTTCGGCACGCACGACCTCAAGTTCGGAGCGCAGTATCAGTTCGGCGACCACCTCCGCGAGGACCAGCGCTTCACGAACGGTGCGTTCACGTTTGCGGGCGATCTGGAGTTCAATCAGGCCGACCCGAGGACCTACCCCGAGCGGCTGACGATTCGCGTGCCTTCCTCGCTGAGTGTGCGGACCCAGACCCACTCGCTCGGCCTCTATGGCCAGGACAAGTGGCAGGTCACCACGAATCTCGCCCTGAGCCTGGGAGTGCGCTACGACCTCCACCTTTCGCCGATCGACAACCGCTGGAACCCGTTCTTCAGCGATCCAGGTGACCATCCGGTCGACAAGAACAACATCCAGCCGCGCGCGGGCTTCGCGTACAGCATGGGCGGAACGACGGTGCTCCGTGGCGGCTACGGGCTCTTCTACGAGAAGCAGTGGATCGAGCGCTTCGAGCCGTACCTGCTGAACGCGGTCTTCCGCGATTCCTTCGTGGCACAGTTTCCGCTCGATCGGCCCGACCCGGGGCCGAGCAGCGGCCGGCTGCCCACCGACCCGCTCCTCGTGAACGGCCCGACACTGAACCGGGCGCTCATCACCCAGATGTTCCCCCCGAGCACCGTGGCACGCAATACCGGGACGGTTTTCCTCGATACGCCCGATCGGAAGCTCGGATCCCAGCATCAGGTGTCGATCGGCTACGAGCGTCAGATCGGCCGGCGGATCGCCTTTGGCGGTGACTTCGTCCGCATGTGGAACCGCAACCGGCCGATCACCTACAACCTCAACCCGGGGCGGCGGGCCAGCACGGGCCGCACGGCCGCAATCACCCGCACCGACATTCGCGGCATCGCGGGCCGTCTGGGCGTCTCCCCGTTCGCCACCGACGTCTTCATCAGGGAGTTCAATGCGACGAGCGACTACGACGGCGTCAATCTGCACGTCGAGAAACGGTTCTCGAACCGCTGGGGCGCCCGGCTCTCGTACGCCCTCGGGTACGGCCGCGGCACCACCGACGGCACGCCGACCGCCGCCAACAACTTCCAGGTCCTCGAGGAGCGCAATCTCGAGCTCAATCAGGGGCCGACCCCTCTGGATCGCCGGCATGTGCTGACGATGAGCGGCCGTGTCGAGGTCCCAGGGACCCGTGGGCTGATGGCCTCGGTGATCGCCCGGGTGATGAGCGGCACCCCGTTCACCGTCCACGACACGACCTTCGACGTGGATCGCAACGGCGTCCTGTTCGATCCCCTGCCGACCGGAACCTACAGCGGCCGGGGCGCGAACGCCATCACGGTGGAAAACAAGGGCGGTCGCAACGGCGCCGTGGGGCCCGGCTTTGCCCAGCTCGATCTGCGGGTGACCTACCGCGTGCGGCTGGCCAACAGCCGGACGATTGACGTCTATGGGGACATGCTGAACGCCACCAACCGGGCGAATTTCAACAATCCGACCGGTGACCGCCGATCGGGGAACTTCCTGGTGCCTACGTCTCTCCGCGGTGGCGGTTTCCCGCGGCAACTGCAGTTCGGCGGGCGTCTCGGATTCTAGACAATATGGAATGACCGGCTCTCCATCGTAACGTTGTAGTGCTTCGCAGCACTCAACACGGTGGTCAGAGCCACCAGATCGCGGGTTAGCGCCCGAGGGCGCCAGAGCCGCATCGAAGGGAGC
>JBQTIE010000126.1:0-2469 GCA_052389315.1 Acidobacteriota bacterium | reverse complement strand
CGACCAGCGAGTGTGTCAATGCCATCGCGCGCAATCGGGGCTTGCAGCGGTTCCTCGTGCGCGGGCTCCCGAAGATCACCGCGGTGCTCGTGTGGTTTGCGCTCGCCCACAACCTCATGCGCGCGGCGGCGCTGCGGCAGGCGGCGGTGTGCGCATCGGGATGACTCCGCGCCGGCAGCCGATTAGCCTGGATTTTCACACCAGGAAATCCGATAACGCCAGTTGGGTTTGAGGCCGTCGAGGCGTGAGATCGTGAGGTCAGACGATCTCGAGCCGCAGGGCGCGGCCCTGCCACCAGGGGATCCGGATGGCGGGACCGATCAGCCCGGCATCGAGCAGGATGGGATTGTGAGCGCGGCGCGGCAAGCGTACCGTGACCTCGGCGTCGCCGACGGTGACGCGAGCCGTCGTATCCAGGAAGCGCCGAAAGAGCTGGCGAGCCCGCACGCGCTCGTAGCCCCGGAGGGGCCGGGCGAAGAGCCGATAGATGCCGCTGCCGATGAGCGTGAGCAGGACATCGAAGTCGACGTTCAAGGCCACGGCTGAGGAGAGCGCGTCCAGGTGAAAGAAGTCGACGCTGTCGGCGAGGCCGTTTTCGATGAGCATCCGCTGGGCGTAGCGGGTGATCAGCGCGGGGAGGGAACTCTTGAGATCGTTCGTCAGCAGGACGGTCGGTTCCTCGTGGCCCAGGTCCCGGATCAAGAGTTGCCGGAGCGTCCCGGGATAGCCCGTCAGGGTGACCCGCTGGTCCACGACGCGCGGCGTCTGGTACTTGCGGTGGGGGACCTTGAGGTGGACGGTCTGCCACGCCGAGCGTGGGAGCGTGGCCACTGCCGCCTGCAACTTGGGGGACCGCCGGCGCAGGGTGATGAAGGTGATACCCAGCGCATCGAGCTTGGCCAGGTTCGCGTAGGTCGTCAGCTTCGAATCGAAGACGAGATGTCGGGGTCGTTCGCCGTACCGCTGCTCCCAGAAGTTGACGAAGCGGAGAACCTCACCGGCTTCTTCGCCCTTGCGGAGATCGGCATTGGCATAGCAGAAGAGCTGGCCGCCGGCATCCTGCGCGAGAAAGGCCAGCACCGCCTTGCGGCGCTGGCTGCGGCGCGGCACGTAGTGCTTCTCGACGACAGTATCGTCGCCGAAGTACGAGATCGAGTGGAAGTCGAGGTTGAACGAGCGGGCGTCGATCACCCGCTCGCGGCGCAAGCGCTCGATCCACGCGCCCAACAGCCGCACGATCGCCTGGCGCCCCAGCCGCGACGAGTACTGGGACATGAACGTGGCTTTGGGCACGGCGTTGAGCCCGACGGCCAGGGCCACGCCTTCGTCGAAGAGCAGATCCATGACGTGGCTGCGGCGTGCCGTGCCGAGCAACTTGAGGACGAGGGCGGCGCGGACGGCATGCGTGGCGGGGATCATCTGCGTCCCGGGGAACTTCGCGGCGCCGACGAGGGCGTTGAGATCCAGGCGCGCCAGCAACGGCAGCAGCAGGAACAGGCCTCCGGCCCGGGTGGAGAACGTCCGCGGAGCCAGGGAGAAGGCGCGGACATCGGCAATGGCGTCGGCCAAGGGGCGCGGGCGGCCGGGGCGTTCTTCATCGGCCCGGCGGGGCAGCCTGGCAAAACCCTCCGCCCGGAGGACTTCCTGGATGGCCGTGACACTGAGCCGGGCCGGGCCCGTGCGCTCGAGTTCGTCGCGGATGTCTTACACGGAGAAGTTTCGCTTGCGCAGGGAGACGACGCGGGCGCGCACCGCGTCTTTGCGCGGCTGCGACGTCGGCCCGTGGGAGCTCTCGCGGAAGAACTCGCGGTCCATCTGGTGGCGGAAGCGCCAGCAGAGGACGCGGAAGGCGCCGGGCTGGTAGCCGAACCGGCGGGCGACGGTGTCCGACGGCGCGCCCTCGGCGAAGTAGGCGCGGAGCGCCTCGTACTGGCGCTGCCGCGGGTGGGCCGGTGCCAAGAAGAACCGGGCCGCCGCTGTTACCGAATCTAGTGCTTTCTTGATATGGTCATACTAGGTCTTGTGTGACTCAGGGACGAAGGAAAATCATCGTGTCCGCCTCCATTACGAGGGGGAACGCACCGTCGAGGCGAGCTTGGCTCGGGGTGGGCCTCACGAGGTCCGTCATAGAGATTCAGCGATATCAGATCACCAATCTGATAACGAGATCGGGGCTGGTTCCGGAGCGGTCGCGAGTGGAGTTCCGGCGTGACGGCGGCGCTGTCGTTACCGGAACTCCCACCCGTGAAAATCAAGGTTAGTTCACAGGGGGCCGGGGCGCCCCCTCCCCGCCGCCCCCCGCGCGGCTGCGCGCCGGCGCCCGGGCTCCGCTCATGACCTCATCCCGTCCACCTCGCCCCGCGGCGCCGCAGCGCCGAGGGCGATTCGTTCACAAGCTCTGAGGTGGCGCGCGTGCACGGGACGCGCGCCCTCCTGGCGTGCGCGCTCGCGCTGGCGGCCCTGCCGGCG
>JBQTIE010000125.1:0-29302 GCA_052389315.1 Acidobacteriota bacterium | reverse complement strand
TGAGTTCGGCGCCCTCATCCAGGTCCTCGTTCATGCGCGAGGTCAGGATGGGCAGCGTCCTGGGTTTGGGGGGCGGTCCGGTCCGTGACGCGAGCAGCGCCGATGCCGTCGCCAGGTACTCGACGCCGGATTCGGCCAGCAGGCGTCGGAGCGGGGTCGCGACGACAGCGAGGTGGTCGCTGATGAAGCGGGTTGCCGCCTCACGAGACAGCGCGGCCGCCTCTTCGTTTTCCGACGCCAGCGCATACGCTTCCTTCACTCGTAGATAGGCGACGAACCCGGTCTCCACCGAGACGTGGTCCGGCGCCTCGGGCGTCGCAGGCGCGTAGCCGAAAGCCTCGTAGTACTCCTTGAGCTCGGCCATCAGCGACCCCAGTTCGAGCGACTCGTGATAGCTCGCCTCGCGCGGCGGCGCCGGTCCGCCGGGGCCGAAGAGCGAATGAAAGACACCCTCGTCGGCGTGCTCCCGAGCGGCGAGCGCGACATCGGCGAGCGACGTCGTACGCAGGTCGGCAGCGAGGTTGCGCAGATCGTCGATCCATGTCGTCGAGGGGCACTCGAACAGGCGTCCGAGCAGGCGCCACTCGGCCGCGTCGCGAAGCACCTGTCGGATCCGGTCGTTCGGCGTGCGTTCGGTCGTCATGAAATGCCTCGCATGGACAGCGGCACCCACCCTGAGCGCATCTTGCGCGCGCCGGCCTCGTTGGCCGCGCCTTCCCACACGGCGAACGCCACGATGGTTCGCGAGGCGGGCGACAGCCCATCTGGCAGCGGGCGCAGGATGACGACGGCCCAGCCATCAGCGGTGCGCACGCCGTGCCCGCGCGCGGCCGTGGTCGGCGCTGGCGTGAGTGTCCCGGGGCCTTCGGCGAGCAGGTCCTCGACGGCACGGTCTCGCTTGCCCCCTCGCAGGTTGCCTGCTCCCGCGGCCGGCGCATACAGACGGGCCATTCGCTGCGCGGGGTCCGAACCCTTCTCGAGTGGGGGTGCCTCGAACGGGTAGTGGTCGATCGACGCGTTCGGGTAGAGGTCGCGGATCGTGTCGGCGCGGCCGTCCACCGACGCCTGCCAGTCGGCCCGCCAGTAAGTGATCGCGACGGGCTGACCCGGGCCGCCCATCTGCGGATCGGGGGCGCTCGGCGCGGCCTTCACGGGAACCTGCACGGCGCACCCGTCGGGAAAGCGCCCCGGGCCTGGCAGGTCGTCGGTCGACGCATCGTACCACTGCAGGCGCAGCGCAATCTCACTGCCGTTGGTCTGGGCACGGACGCGCACGGCGTCGGTGGATCGTGTCAGCAGGCGCGGCTCGACGAGATCCTGCAGCAACAGCGTGGCCACGTGCTCTGGCGCGGCGTCCCATGACGGATCCGAAGGGTCGTCTGGCAGCGTCGCCGACACTACCGCCACGACGTCGGGCGTCGGCGCCGGCCCCCGCCGGCACGCTGAGCCACCGGCCACGAGTCCCCCCACGGTCAACGTGATCAAAATGGTCCGCATCACACCCTCACATCGGTCGTCGGTCGCGCACCCCGGCGCCCCGACCCACCTTCGCACGGCCGCACCCGACGCACCGCACCGCTCGAGGCACTCGAGCACATACTCTACGGACAGTTCGTCCGCATGATCTGGTAGACCTTGTCGAAGGCCGGCCGCGTGAAGACGGGCTCCTTCAACGGCACGCGCACCAGCGTCGTTCCCCGATCGTCGACGCCCGCGACTTCCTGCCCACGCCGCACCCACCGCGTCATCACCGACTCGGTGGATCCAAACAGGCCCAGCAGACCCGCGAGATCGTCGTCATTCGGCGCGTTGCGGTAGGCCTTCACCGCCGCATCCACTCCGGGACCGAACATCTGCCGGAGGAACGGCAGCGGCACGTGGATCGGCGGGATGTAATAGACGTTGGGTTCCAGGCCAAGCTGCGGGTAGAGCGGCAGGGCGATCTTGCGGACGTGCACCAGGTAGTCGATCGGATTGTCGGGCCTCGCATTCTCCGGTTTCGAGATGTAGCCCGCCATGCGGATCTTGCCGATGCAGTTGACGAAGCACTGCGGCTGCAGGCCCACCTCCATCTTCGGGTAGCAGGCAATGCACTTCTCCGAGGTCCCCGTCATCGGATTGAAGTAGACCTTCTTGTACGGGCACCCCTTCACGCACTCCTGGTAGCCGCGACAACGCCCCTGGTCGACGAGCACGATCCCATCCTCGGGGCGTTTGTAGATGGATCCGCGCGGGCAGGATGCGAGGCAGGCGGGATAGGTGCAGTGGTTGCAGATGCGCGCGAGGTAGAAGAACCACGCCATGTGGGTCATCGAGAAGCTCGCGCCGCCGTCGACCTGCCCCGCGCAGTCGTCCTCGCCTAGGTTCGGGTACGCGTAGTCTTCCGAGGTGGGGCGCCAGCCTCGCACCCGCTCCCCCGCGTCTGCCGCTTCGAAGATCGTCTGGCCGGTGTAGACACTGCCGTTCCACTGCCCACCGCCCAGCGAGTCGAGGAGCGCGAGGTCCCAGGCCAGCGGGTACGATCCGTACGGCTTGGTCTCGACATTGTTCCAGAGCATGTATTCCTGGCCCTTGCCCGACGTCCACGTCGTCTTGCAGGCGAGGGTGCAGGTTTGACAGGCGATGCACTTGTTGGTGTCGAAGACGGCCGCGAACTGCTTCTGCGGGCGCGTTTCGGGATACCAATAGGACATCTCCCGGCCGATCTGCCAGTTGTAGACGCGGGCCATGAGACTACTCCTTGTTTCCGGCGACGAAGTCGCCCGCCAGGTACCGCTTCATCGCGGCAGATTCGTACTGCGGCCGGAGGCCCAGCGCGGCGGGCCGCCACAGGCCCTGCCCGGCGATGCCGCCTGGCTCGGCACGGGAGATCTTGACGAACGCTTCCCGAGGCGCACCGGTCGGACAGTGCACGTCGGGCAGGAAGCCCTTGCCGATTCCCTGACCGAAGGTGCCCTTGCGGACGAGCGAGTCGGTCATCCATGTGGGCTTGAGCCAGCCGCGCGTCGCCGATTGGTGAGAGCCGGACCGGAACATCGCCTGATAGCCGGTCCGCGCGTTTTTGGCGAGGCCGTCGGCTCGGCGCTTGTGAGCGTCGACCGAGCCGGGCGTGGCGCCGTACATGTTGAACCACATGCGGGTCACGCCCTTCGGCGTGCCCGGATAGTAGCGGGCGCGACACAACAGCCGGGCAAACTCCATGTCGCGCTTGTTGTTCTGCCAGCCACGGAACGGGCGGTCCTCCGGATCGGGATCGATCCAGACGTAATCGCCATCCCCCACGCCCAACTCCCGTGCGTCGGACGGGTTGATGTCCACGTAACCCTCGGTGACGAACGGACTCCGCTTGTCATGGCGGTAGATGTCGCCGAATGGGCCGAACAGCACCGCGTTCACGTCGGTGTCGATCGGCGTGGTGTGCGACCCGTGGCGGTACTTCGGCGTGTGGAAGATGAACTTGTAGCCCTGGTTCGCCAGCGGATGCCGCGTCGCCTTGGTCTGGGCCCACGTGAGGACAACGTTGCGGCCGCACCGGGTCTCGCACGACAAGTCGGTGCGGGCGACGCCGTAGTCTTCCGGCGAGGCCGGGCGGATCGCCTCGTGGGGCGGCGCCACGATCACGTTGGGCTCGTAGAAGGTCGAGTCCACCGGCTCGCGATGGACCGGCAAGTTCTCACCGGCTTCGATGAACTCGTCCTCCTCGCGGTAGAACTCGAGCCGGCCGCTCTTCGTGTACCAGGGCCTGGAATCCACGAGCTGGTCGACGCCCACGGCCTTGGGCGTCGTCCGCGACTGCATCAGTGCCGGCACCCCCTCGCGCGCCTTGGCCTCGAGGTCGGTGAATCGATAGCCCTTCGTGTTGGTGGAGTGGTCGAGGATGCGCTGGAGATAGACATCCGTGCGCCCCTCGCGCACGAACTTCCAACAGTCGTTGAACCGCTGGTCGCCGGTCAGCTCCGCCAGCTTCGATCCGACCAGCGCGAGCACTTCGATGTCGCCCAGCGTGTTGAAGATGCGCGGAATCGGCGTGCGCGGGAACACCGACAGGAACGGGTTGGTCACCGACGCCGTCATGTCCGGATGCTTCAGCTCGGCCCATGAATCCACGCCGAACACCACGTCAGCCCACTCGCAGGAACCCGACCACCACCATTCCTGGACGGCGATCATCTCGATGCGCGGCAGCGCGTTGATCACCGTGTTGTAGTGCCACTTGACGTTGCCGAGAATCGAGTTCGCGTTGGCGAACCACATCGCCTTGGTCGGCGTCGGCATGTGAGTGGACCCGGTCAACAGGCGATTCCCCACGCGCAGCGGATGGTCCTCGTGGTTGTAGAAATGCGCCGACTCGGCCCGCCAGGCCTGCCGGACGCGGGCGGGTTTGGCCGGGTCGAGCTCCAGATCGAACGGATCCTCGTTGATGTACTGCGGGGATCCGTTGAAGAGCGCCACGCGATAGTTGCCGGCATACGACCCGACGTTGCCGCCGATACGGCCGACGTTGCCCGTCAGGGCGGCAAGCAGGAACACGCCACGATCCTTGTTGTCGTTGTTGAAGAACTGGTTCGGCCCCATACCCACGGGGAACAGCGTGGTCCCGGGCTCCTTGGCGATGTGCCGCGCCAGCCACTCGACGGCCGCCGCCGGCGCCCACGTCAGCTCTTCGACGGTCTTGGGATCGAAGTGCGCCGCGTACTCCTCGACCAGATCGAAGATCGGCCGGCAGCGCACGCGCGTCCCGGTGGCGAGCGTCACCTCCACCGCACCCTCGAGCAGGGGATCGCCGACCGGCGACTTCACGCCGACCTGATCGCGCGAGATCGCGCGCGGCTGCCCCGACGCACGGTCCCACCACACGTAGTCGCCCCACTCCCGCCGCAGGGCTTCGGAGACGACCTGGCGCCGCTGAGCGGCGGGGGCCGGCTCGCGGGCTCCGGCGCCAAGCACGTCGGTCTCGACCAGGGCGGCAAGAGCACCGCCAAAGACGTCTGCTGCGCGGAGACATTTCAGCGTGTCGGTGCGGACGAGCATCGGCAGGTCCGTCCACCGCTTCACGTACTCGGCGTCGTATAGCCGCTCGCGGAGGATGACGTGCGACAGCCCCAGCGCCAGCGCGGGCGTCGTCCCCGGCCGGACCACGATCGCGTCGTCGGCCTTGCTCGAGGTCGCCGAGTACTCGCAGGCAATCACGACGACGCGCGTGCCCTTGAGGCGCGCTTCGGTCAGCCAGTGCGCATCGGGCATCTTGGTGCAGATCCAGTTCATGCCCCACACCACGACGGTCTTGGCATGCTCGACGGCCGACAGGTCGAACTCGACCGTCTGCTGCCCGGTCACCATCGGGTGCCCCGGCGGCAGGTCGGTGTGCCACGAGTAGTTGTCGAATCCCCGGCTGCCGAGCGCTTCCTGTGGCGGCACCTTGCGGATGTGCGCGTCGAGCAAGGCCAGCGAATTGGCCATGCGGTACAGGCCGAACACGCGCGTGATGCCCAGCAGCGGCATGCCGCCTCGCAGCTTGAGCACCTGTGTGCCGGCGCCCTGCGTGGCCTGGATGGTCTCTTCGTCGTAATGCTGCGCGCGCAGCTTCGCCTGGCCTGCGTCGCCCGAGTAGGTCTCGGCGATGTTCTTGAGCGCGAGAGCCACGATCGACGCGGCCGCGTCGTGCGGCAGCCGCACCCACTCGTCTCGCGCCCGCTGGAAGAATTCCTGGGGCGGCCGGCCGTCCGCGTCTCGGGGAAACCCGGCCTCGACCCAGCGCTTGAACCCGGCTCGCACCATGGTCTGGTTGACGCGTCGATCACCGTAGAAGCGGCGCGTGAGCGCGAGACCCTTCTGACACACGCGCGGGTCCCACCGGTGCGTCGTGCGGTTCCCCGACAGGTCCGTCGCCTCGCCGTAGCGCATGCTGGGACCGATCCGCGCGATCACGCCGTGCTTCACATACGCGTTGAGCAGGCAGTTGTGCGTGTCGTTGGGCGCACACGTGAACGTGTACTTCGAGTCATACGCCCACAGGTCACGGTACGTCCGCTCCCAATCGCGGTTGGGATAGGTCGCCAGCGGGTTCGAGGGGGCCTGCAGGCCCCACGCGGGCTCGACCGACATCGCGAACCCGCCAAGGCCCGCCGCGGCGACCATGTCGAGAAACTCGCGGCGTGTGGGTTGTTTCATGACTGGCCTCCCGAAGAGCGAACGAACGCGACGATGGCCTCGATCTCGGTCTCCGACAGCGTGCGGTGCACCGTCGAGGGTTTGGCAAAGCCCGGCATCGTCGTTCCCCGGCGACCACGGCGAATCGTCTCGACGAAGAACGTGTCGGTCGCCTGCTCGAGCAGCACCGGATTGGTGAGTGCCGGTCCCTCACCACCGCCACCCGTGGCGCCGTGACACCCCGCGCACGCCGACGCGAACAGCCGCTCGCCGTGCCTGACGTCGCCCGACACCCATCGGGCCGGCCGCGTCTCGGCGGGTGCGATGGCACCGCTCACGCCACGCAGGTAGCGCACCAGCGCCGCGGCATCCTCGGGGCCGAGGCCCGTCGCGCCCTCGCCCCAGGCGCGCATGCGCGTGCCTGGCCGGCCGCGGAGGATGGTCTGCGTGAGGAGGTCGTCGGAAGCGAGGGTCAGGAAATCCGCATTCGCAATGGCGGGGAACGCCGCCATGCCGGGGGCCCGATGGCCCTGCCCCGCCCGCCCGTGGCACCCGGCACAGAACGCGCCGAACAGCGTGCCACCGTTTGAGGCGAACTCGCGTTCGCCGAAGCGCGCCACCCGCATGCGGTCGCGGGGCATGTAGCTGCCCGGCACATCCCGGCGCCGAAGAGACAAGGTGAACATTGTCACCGCCTCGACCTCATCGTCTGACAGGCCCAGCGCCGGCATGAGCGAGCCGGCGACGACCGCGGCGGGCGCGCGGACGTGCTCGGCGAACCAGTTGTCCAGCGAGTGCGCACCCGGCACGGAGGAATAGTCGAGGCGACCCGGATCTTTCTCCCCCGCTTGCGTCAGGTCGGGCCCTTCGTCACCGCCGACACCGTCCACTTTGTGGCAGCCCAGACATCCCGTGGAGAGGAACGTGCTCTTCGCCGAGACGAGCGTGGGCGCCGCGACACGCGTCTTCAGGAACGTTTCGAGGTGGCGCCGATCCTCGTCTCCAATCGATCCAAACGCGGTCTTCCACGGTCCGCTGGAGGCGGCCGCCGCCGACTGCAGGTGACGCTCGTACCACCCGCGGTCGTACCCCGCGAGGCCAGTCCGTGACAGGTCTGGTCCTTCCATCCCGCCGCCGTCGGGACGCAGCGTGCCGCCGCGCCCGTCCACGCGATGGCAGGCGAAGCAATCGAGGCGCGCAAAGGTGGCCACGGCCGCATCGAAGGCGTCTCGTCCGGGCACCCCCACGGCGGTATGGCACGTCCCGCATCCGGCCTCCGCCATGCGCAGCGGCAGCATCGGTTCCGGCCAGAACGGCAGGCGGCCATGCGCATCCAGCTTGTCGGTGGCTCGTCCCTGTCCGCCGTGGCAGACCGTGCAGCCGAATTCGCCCGGGTCGTGAACGACCGGAGGGTGGGTCCCAAGGCCGGGGCCCTTGACCGACGGCTCCCCCGGCGCCATCGCGACGTGACATGACACACACCGATCGGCCGTCCCCAGGTCGACGTTGACGATCTGCCGCAGCATCACGGGGATGGCTCCGTCTTCTCCGGCCGAACTCGTCTGGATCTGCCGCCACTCCCGCAGCACGTTCTCCTGCACCGCAGCCGTCACCAGCAACGCCAGCACGCCGATGCTCGACACGAGCAGGAGCCACTTGTTCCTGTCCATCGGTCAGTGTCCCGGCCAGTCCGCGGGCGACCAGAAGAACTCCCAGTTGGGCCCGCGGAAGTAGGTGCCGATCACGGTCAGCACGACGAATCCACAAAGGAAGCACGTAAACAGCCCCAAGGCCCCGGCCCGCGTCGACTGGTACCGGCGTACGAGCCAGACCGAGTACGACGCGTAGATCAGCGTGAGCACCGTACCGGGGTTGATGGCGGTGATGACGAGCTGCGGGACGTCCGGGAACCACTCCCGCAGCCACCCGTAGCGAATCGCGACCGTCTCGACGATGAGTGCGGCGCTGAAACCAAAGGCGATCGAGCGCTGGACGAGCGGCCAGCCGCCCGGTCCTCCGAACCAGTCACCGGTGCCGGCCACCTCTCGATCGAGGTACGGAATCAGTCCGAGGCCGATCAACACGATGGCGGGGATGCCGATGCCGCCCATGAAGGCGGAGAAGGCCACGAGTTCCTGCAGGCCGAGGAAATACCACGGCGCCTTGGCCGGGTTTTCCGGGACCTGTGGATTGGCGAGCTCCTTGAGCGGGGCGTCCGACACGAGCGCAAGCGCCGTGCATACGAACAGCGTGAGCATCAGGACGCCAAGCTCGGCATAGAAGAGGTGGGGCATCGACGGCACGGTGCACTCGGGGCCGTGGCCGACTGCCGTGGTGCGGCCGCGCACGACGGCCGCCAGGTGATAGGTCTTGGCCGGCGCATCGGTGAACACCGGGTACGTGCTCGATGACGGCCCCCCGACGCGCTGGTCCGCGTCCGCCGGTTTGCACACGCCCCCGTCCTTGCGCACGCGCCAGAAGTGCACGGCCATCAGCGCGCCGGCGACCAGAGGCAGCAGCATCACGTGCAGCAGGTAGAAGCGGATGAGCGCCTCCTCACCGACGGTGTCCGACCCGAGGAGCAACAGGCGCTGAAGGCCGCCGGGATCGAAACGGTCGGTGATGGTGAGCGCGTCGGTGATCTCGCGCGGGGACTGCGCGATGTTGGCGCCGATCGTGATGGCCCAGTAGGCGAGCTGGTCCCACGGCAGGAGATAGCCGGTGAACGACAACCCAAGCGTGGTCACGAGCAGGGCGAGCCCGATGAGCCAGTTGAACTCGCGCGGGTGCCGATAGGACGCGGTGTAGAAGGCCCGCGCCATGTGCAGGATCACGGTGATCACCATGACGTTGGCCGCCCAGCGGTGGATGTTCCGGATGAACCGGCCCGTGGGCACGACGAAGTGGATGTCCTTGATGGAGTCGTAGGCGACGTCGGGGTACGGCTTGTAATAGAACATCAGCAGAACGCCCGTCACGAGCGTGATCAGGAATCCCGCCACGCTCGCAATGCCCAGCCCCGCCGTCGTCGTCCAGCGAAGGCTCCACAGATGCGTGCGCACCGAGTGGAGGTGCAGGAACACGTTGCCGAACACGAAGGAAGAGCGCCCGCGGTCAGTCGTCGGAGGACCGGTGCGAAACGCGGTCTCGGCCACACGGCGGGGTGCTGCCCGGAGGTTGTCCCGGAACGTGGTGAGCGCCTGGGGCGGTGACTGACCCTTCATACGCGCACCTTCGTGCCGGGCGGCACCGTGACCGATTCATCGACGACAACCGAGGCGCCGGCGGGGGTCACCTTGAGCCAGTCCAACGGTCGGGGGGCGGGTCCTTTCCTGACCGATCCATCAGGCAGGAACCCGGACCCATGACACGGACAGTCGAAGCCCTGGACGCTTGCATGGACGATGCACCCCAGGTGCGTGCAGATGGTCGAGATCGCGTAGACGCCCTCGGCGTCGCGAAACACCGCGAGCGAGCGTCCCGGGGGCACGTACGGTTCGCCAGCGCCGAGCGTGTCGGGCAGCGTGAGCCGCACCTTCTTCGATGGCGAGGCCAGCACGGCGGCTTTCGGCAGGCGCAACATCCCGATGGTGGCAAACAGCAGGGCCGAGGCCATGGACCAGAGCGACAGCAGGCCGAGGACGTCCCGCCGCGGGATGGGCTCAGGATCGAGCCGGGACACCAGAGCTCCAGGTTTGACGGTCATGCGGTCACCCAACACGTGGAGAAGGTCACGCGCTCCATGGCGATCGCGTCCACCGGGCAGCGCATGACGCAGAGCGCACAGCGTATGCAGCGGTCTTCGTCTTTGAGAATGGCCGAGTGGTGGTCGCGATCCACGTCAGCGCCGAGCGAGCGGTCGATCACCGCGTCCAGGTCGCTGCTGCGCGTCATGGCGCTGAGCGGGACCAGCTTGAGGCACTCGGTCGGGCAGACGTCGACGCAGCCGCCGCACAGCACGCAGCGACTCCCGTCGAACACCGGCGTGACGCCGCAATCGAGGCAGCGCGCGGCCTCCCGCATGGCCGTCTCACGGTCGTAGCCCAGCTCGACGGGCGCGTCCAGACGCGACAGGCGCTCCGACGGATGCTGGACGGGCACGGCCTGCCGGCGAATCGCTTCGTAGCCGCGTTCGCGGCGGTAGTACGGCAGCGTCAGGTGCGCGGTCAGCGATTCGGTGTGCAGCGGGCGTCCCGTCAGGTAGGTGTAGACCGACCTCGCGGCCGCCTTGCCGGAGGCGACCGCGTCGATCAGCAGCTTCGTACCGTGCGCGAGGTCGCCGGCGACGAAGACACCAGGCGCCGAGGTCGCCAGCGACGCCATCACCTTCGGCCAGCCGGGACGTGCCATCTCCACGTCCGCGCCGCCCTCGGCCAGAAACGTCGTCACCGGCGACTGCCCCACCGCCAGCAGCACGGTGTCGCACGCCAGCGTCTGTCGGTTCTCGTCGTCGAAGGCCGGGGCAAAACGGCGCGACTCGTCGTACACGCGGAGGCAGCGTCTGACGACCACGCCCGTGACGCGACCTTCCTCGTCCCGCGTAATCTCCACTGGGCCCCACCCGTTCAGCCGTTCGATGCCCTCCTCGTTTCCCTCGACGATCTCTGCCGTGTCGGCCGGCATCTCTTCGAGACCCTCGAGCGACACCAGACGCACACGACTGGTGCCTTCGAGTCGCGCCGCCACGCGGGCCGTGTCGTAGGCGGTCTGCCGGACGATGGTCCGCGCGACGTCGTAGGCGACGTTGCCTCCACCCACCACGACGACACTGCGCCCGACGGGGAGCGACTCGCCGAGAGCAACGGCGCGAAGAAGGTCCACGCCCCCGAAGACGCCGGGGCCCTGTTCGCCGGGGATGCCGATCGCGCGCGACGCCTTGGCCCCGACCGCGATGATGACCGCCGCGAAGTCCCGGCGCAGATCCGCGAACGTGACGTCGGTGCCGACGGTGACGCCACACCGAATCTCGACCCCGAGCGCCTGGATGACCGCCACTTCGCGGGCGATGAGCTCGCGGGGTAGCCGATACGCCGGCACCCCGACTGCCAGCATGCCCGCCGGCACGGGCTCGCGCTCGAATACGGTGGGTCGCAGGCCGAGCAGTGCCAGATCGTGCGCGGCCGACAAGCCCGCCGGGCCTGCCCCGATGATGGCGACCTTCTCTCCGGCCGCCAGGGCGAGTCGTCCGTTGAACCGAGAGCGAAGGAGCGCCGCCATCTCGTCGGCGTCGGCGGCTACCGTGGGCACGAACCGTTCGACGGCATCGAGCACCGTGGCCGCAGGCCGCGCCTCGGGTCCGGCCGTGTCACACGCGAACCGCTTGAGCGCGCGAATCGCCACCGGGCGATCCTTCGCCACGAAGCGTCCGTCATCATCGACCCGCGGCACCTGTCCCCGCCGGCAGGCGGCCTCGCACGGTGCTCCGCAGATGCGGCCGCAGATCGACGCGAACGGATTGGGACCGCGCGCGATGAGATAGGCCTCGTCGATTCGTCCCTCGGCGATGGCCCGGACGTACCCGCGGGCATCGGTGTGCACAGGGCACGCGGCCTGACACGAGATGAGGCCGCGGTGATAGCCGTCACCCGGCACGCTCACCTGAAGCAGGGGCGTCACTGGTTCATCCCTCCCCGAGCCGCCGGAGCAGCGGTCCGATGACGCGATCGACGCGTCGCACGTGGACGCGCCAGAGATCGATCAGGTCGTTCAGCGTGGTCGTGACCGACTCCTCGGCCTCGGCGTCCCCGGCGTCGAAGGCGGCATAGCCCTGCCGGAGAAAGCCGATGAGGTCCCGAAGGGTGGCGTGGTCATCGAGCGCCACCTGAAGCGCGCCCGTGTCCTGCGACACCTGCGCCGGAAGGCGCTGATACACCCCCCGTTCCTCTTCGCCCAGGTGATCGACGAGGCGGCGCTCGCACTCGGCCAGCAACCGTGCGAGCGAGGAACGCGGCGCGGCAGCGGCCCGCCTCGTCGCCCAGGCCGTCCCCGTTCTTGCCAGAAGGGCCGACAGCTCGGCGTGCTCCTGACGCGCACGGACAAGCGACGCCGCCGTGGATGATCTGGACACGACGGTACGGTAGCGATGGGCGCCGGATTCCCCTATGACGGCCATCAGCACGGAACAGGCCCGTCATCCCCGCTCGATCGCGTCGGATATGATGGTTGTCATGGGGCGGGCCCGCGCCTTGAGCGCCGAACCTGGCATCACCTTCGACGAGGCGGTCGATCGCGTCCCGTTTCTGCGGGAACTGACCAGCCAGCAGCTCGACTTGCTCCGGCCGATCGCCGAGCTGCGTGTGGTCGCCCGAGGTCAGCCGCTCTTCTCGCTCGACGAACCGTCACACGACTTTCAATTCGTCGTACGGGGCCATGTGAAGATGCTCCGTTCACGAGATGACGGTCGCGAGGTCATCCTCGACATTCGCGGCCCGGGGGACCTGCTGTGTGCCGGCGCCGTCTCGTCCTTCGCGCCGTATTGCTGCGCGGCGCACGCCATCAGCGGCGACGTCGTCGCGCTGTCGTTCCCGCGACGAGACCTGCACCGCCTGCTGGAGGAAAGCCCGGCGGCAGCCGCACAGTTCTTCCGCCAGGCCACGGCTCACGAAATGCGCCTGACGGATCGCATCGTGGAGCTCACCAGCGGCCACGTCGAGCAGCGGATCGCGGCCCTGCTGCTGCGACTCGCCGAGCAAGTGGGCGTGCCCGACGTCAAGCGGGCCGTGCGCATTCCCGTCAAGCTGTCACGACAGGACCTGGCGGATCTGTGTGGCACGACGCTCGAGACGGCCATCCGCACCATGACGAGCCTCGGGCGCGATGGCGTCGTCACGACCGTCGCACGAGGCTTCGTGATCACCGACCGGGCGCGGCTTGAAGCGCTGGCGCGCGGAGAACCCAAGGGCGATCGCCGGTCCTGACTCGCGTGACGCGGCCAGACACCCCGAACCGGCACCCTGGCGTCTCTCGGACGAGCGTCCCCCGACTCGACGCCTTTCGCTTCTGGCTCAAGCTGGGATTCATCAGCTTCGGCGGCCCCGCCGGCCAGATTGCCGTCATGCACCGCGAGCTCGTGGACGAGCGCCGCTGGATCTCGAATGGCCGCTTTCTCCACGCGCTGAACTACTGCATGCTGCTGCCGGGCCCGGAGGCGCAACAGCTCGCCACCTACATCGGCTGGCTGTTCCACCGCACCTGGGGGGGCATCGTGGCAGGCTCGCTGTTCGTCCTGCCCTCGCTCGTGATCCTCATGGGCCTGTCGTGGATCTATCTGGCGTTCGGGGACGTGCCCATCGTCGCGGGGCTCTTCTCCGGGATCAAGCCCGCCGTCGCCGCCATCGTCGTGCACGCGGTGCACCGGCTGGCCTCACGGGCGCTCCAGTCGGCAGTGTTGTGGATCGTGGCGGGCGCGGCGTTTCTCGCCATCTTCGTGTGGGACGTGCCCTTCCCCGCCATCATCGCGGCGGCGGCCCTCGTCGGCATGGTCGGCGCGCGCTCAGGCGCCGTGGCGTTCCGGGCCACGCCGGGCCGTCACATGGCGGAGACCGCACCGGCATCCGGGCCGGCCATCATCGATGACGACACCGCCGCTCCTGCGCATGCTCGCTTCACCTTCTGGGGCGCGGCGCGGGTGGGAGCCACGGGAGCTGTGCTGTGGGCGGTGCCGATGGCGGCGCTCGCCACGACCTTTGGGTGGACCCACACGCTGACCCAGATGGCGTGGTTCTTCACCAAGGCCGCGCTGGTGACCTTCGGAGGGGCTTACGCGGTCCTCCCGTACGTGTATCAGGCGGCGGTCGGGCATTACGGCTGGCTGACGGCACCGCAGATGATCGACGGCCTCGCGCTGGGCGAGACGACTCCGGGCCCGCTCATCATGGTGGTGGCGTTTGTGGGCTTCGTGGGTGGCTACACGGAGGCGTTCTTCGGGCCCGCATGGCCAGTTGCGGCCGGTGCCGCCGCAGCGCTCGTCGTGACGTGGTTCACCTTCCTGCCCTCGTTCCTGTTCATCCTCGGCGGAGCGCCTGTGGTCGAGCAGACGCACGGGACACCAACGTTCACCGCCCCACTGATGGCCATCACCGCCGCGGTCGTCGGGGTCGTCCTCAACCTGGCGGTGTTCTTCACCTACCACGTCGTGTGGCCGGGGGGCATCGACCAACCGGCGGACTCGGCCTCCGCGGTCATCGGGTTGTCGGCGGCCGTGGCGCTGATGCGGCTCCGGATCGGGATCATCGCGACGCTCGGCGCGTCGGCCCTGGCGGGGCTCGCGTGGTCTGTCGTGGCACCGCTCCTCTCGTGAAGCGCACGCTCCACGCGAATCCGCTCGGCGCCGGGCTCAGGTACTGCGAGCCGACGAGCAGATCCAGTGTGAGGATGCCGCTGGCCGTATAATCCCGTGGCGGCCACGCAACCGAGGTCGCGTCGGGTGTCGGTGCGCAGGCGCGCAGCCGCACGAGAACGCCCTCGTATCCTCTCGGAGAGACCTGTCATGCACCTAGCCTCGTCCCCGCCCGATGCCGAGCTCGACCGCTTGTCGGTGAACACGATTCGCACGCTCGCCATGGATGCCGTGGAGCAGGCCAAATCAGGACATCCCGGCACGCCCATGGCGATGGCGCCAGTCGCCTATGCACTCTGGCAGCGGCGCCTGCGGTTCGATCCCGACGATCCGATCTGGCCCAATCGCGACCGCTTCGTGCTTTCCATGGGTCACGCGTCGATGCTGCTCTATTCGATGCTGCACCTGACCGGCGTCAAGGCGGTGAACCCGAAGTACGAGACGCTGGGCCAGCTGTCGGTCAGCCTGGACGACATCATGCGGTTCCGTCAGCTGGACAGTCGTTGTCCCGGGCACCCCGAATACCGCTGGACTTCCGGTGTCGAAACCACGACGGGGCCGCTGGGGCAAGGCGTGGCCACCAGCGTCGGGATGGCCATCGCGTCGAAGTGGATGGCTGCCTGCTTCAATCGGCCGGGCTTTCCGCTCTTCGGGTTCGATGTCTACGCGCTCGCCGGCGACGGCTGCATGATGGAGGGCATCTCGGGCGAGGCGGCCTCGCTCGCCGGACATCTCGGCCTCGACAACCTGTGCTGGATCTACGACAACAATCGCATCACGATCGAGGGACACACGGAGCTGGCCTTCAGCGAGGACGTGGCCACGCGGTTCATCGCCTACGGCTGGAACGTCACCCGCGTGGGCGACGCCAACGATTTGGTGATGCTCGACCGCGCGCTGGCGACCTTCAAGCAGACGACGGGCCGTCCGACCCTCATCATCGTGGACAGTCACATCGGCTACGGCGCTCCCACCAAACAAGACAGCCACGCCGCGCACGGCGAGCCGCTCGGCGACCAGGAGATCAAGCTCGCGAAGCGGTTCTACGGGTGGCCGGAGGAGGCCAAGTTCCAGGTGCCGGACGAGGTGAGGGCGCATTTTGCCGCTGGCATCGGGACCCGCGGCGCGGCTCTGCGCAAGGAATGGATGACCCTCTTCGAGGGCTACCAGGCCGCGCATCCGCACGAAGCCGAGTCGCTGCTGCGCATGCAGCGACGTCAGCTGCCGGACGGTTGGGAAGCCGCGATCCCGACCTTTGCCCCCGACGCGAAAGGGGTTGCCGGCCGTGACGCGTCCGCCAAGGTCCTCAACGCGGCGGCGCAGAAGATCCCGTGGCTCATCGGCGGGTCCGCGGACCTGGCGCCTTCGACCAAGACCCGGCTGACCTTCGACGGCGCCGGCGACATCGCGCCCGGCCAGTTCGCGGGTCGCAATTTCCATTTCGGCGTTCGCGAGCACGCCATGGGCGCGGTCCTCAACGGGTTGTCGCTCTCGAAAATTCGACCCTTTGGATCAGGGTTTCTCATCTTCAGCGACTACGGCCGTCCGGCAATCCGGCTGGCCGCCATCATGGAGATCCCGGTCATCTACGTGTTCACACACGACTCGATCGGGGTCGGCGAAGACGGCCCGACGCATCAGCCGGTCGAGCAGCTCCTGTCGCTGCGTGCCATCCCCGGCCTGGTCACGATTCGTCCCTGCGACGCCAACGAGGTCGCCGAGGCGTGGCGCGTGACGCTCGGCCTCCGTCACCACCCGGTCGCCCTGATCCTCACGCGTCAGGCGCTGCCGACGCTGGACCGGTCGAAATACGGTGCCGCCTCAGGGCTCGCCAAGGGCGCCTACATCCTCGCAGATGCTCCGGGGGGAGACCCGGAAGTGCTCCTCCTGGCGACGGGCAGCGAAGTCGACATGTGCCTCGCCGCCCACGAGCAGTTGGTCAAGGACGGTATTCGGAGCCGCCTCGTCAGCATGCCGTCCTGGGAGCTGTTCGATGATCAGCCGGCCGAGTATCGTCACGCCGTCCTGCCGCCCGCGGTCACCGCGCGCGTCGCCGTCGAGCAGGCGTCGAGCATCGGCTGGGAGCGCTACGTGGGCTCGTCCGGGCGTGTCATCGGCATGCGGACATTTGGCGCGTCGGCGCCCCTCAAGGAGCTGCAGAAGAAGTTCGGGTTCCAGCCCGAGGTCATCGCGTCGGCTGCCCGGGAACAGCTGGGACGCTGATCGCTCGAGTCGCCATCGTGCCGGTCGCGCGGTGGACCTTGAGAGACAAAAGTCTTCCTATAACGAGACTTCTAAAGTGTAAGTCCTTGTGAATCAATGAATTAGCATCCGCGGCAACTTTTGCACTCATCCGGGGCGCTGTGGCTCTGTCGGGCACTCGCCTCGTGCTCGCTCTCTTCCTGCTGGCGCAGGCCTGCGACGGCGTCTTCACCTACGCCGTGGTCCGGGCGGAGGGCCTCGGTGCAGAGGGCAATCTGCTGTTGGCCACGTGGATGGCGCTGATCGGACCCGGGGCGGCCCTGGTCGGTGCCAAGACCATGGCCGCGGCGTGCGGCGTGCTGCTGTACCAGCTCGGCGTGCATCGTGTTCTCGCCTGCTTGACCGCGCTCTACGGCGCCGCGGCCGTCGGTCCGTGGCTCGTCGTGCTGCACCTGTACTGAGTCCGGGGACGCCACGCGTCCAGGATTCCGCATTAATGAGCACCCGGCTCCGGCCCGGGTGGCAGGGTCGCTCTTGCCCGCTCCGCGGCGCGGGACGTCTTGAAAGGCCAAGACTCATGCGACACCGCGGATCCGCGGCCACAAAAAAACGCTCCAACTTCCTATGGGCGTCGTAGACTTGGCCCTTCAGAGGTGCCCGGGCGACTTCGGCCGCCACCGACGTACGCACCGACCTCTGTTGTCAGGAAGGATCACGGGCGGCTGCGTCGAGTGATCGATTCGTGTCGGCTAACCCAGTCACCACTGCCCTACCGCGCCCATGCGGCGCGGAGGGGTAGGGTCAGGGAGGGGGGAGACGATGACACGGAGCAGCAGCTTCACGAGCCAACAGGCGCCGTGCGGACGGATCGTCGACGGCGAACGCTACGAGGATCAGGACGACGACGTCCTGGTCACCCAGACCCTCGACTATCAGTGCGGCTGCCGCAGCATCCGGCACGAGTACCACGATGGGAGCGTCAGCCGGAAGGTCCTCCGCCACGATGGGAGGATTCTCGTCGACGAGATGCATTCCGCCGAGTAATGGGCCCTTCTCATGATGTTGTGCTGGTCGGCGGCGGCGGCGCGGGACTGCGCGCCGCGATCGCGGTCGCGGAGACCAATCCCAGGCTGAACGTCGCGGTGGTTTCCAAGGTGTACCCGATGCGGAGCCACACGGTCTCCGCGGAGGGTGGTGCGGCGGGTGCGATCAGCCCGGACGACAGCCTCGACGAGCACGCCTACGACACTATCTCCGGCAGTGACTGGCTCGCTGATCAGGACGCCGTGGAGGTGTTCGTCAAGGAAGCGCCGGAGGAGCTGCTTCGGCTCGAGCACTGGGGTTGCCCCTGGAGCAGGGAGCCAAACGGCCGGGTGGCCGTTCGTCCTTTCGGGGGCATGAAGAAGATGCGGACGTGGTTTGCGGCCGACAAGACCGGTTTCCACATGCTCCACACCCTGTTCCAGACCTCCCTCAAATACACTTCAGTCGCTCGCTATGATGAGTGGTTCGTCACCAGGCTCCTTGTCGATGACGGCCGTGTCCAGGGAGTGGTGGCGCTCGATTTGAAGTCGGGGAAGATCGAGGCGATCACGGCTCGCGCGGTCGTCCTCTGCACGGGCGGCTGCGGCCGGGTGTTTCCGTTCACCACGAACGCCAGTATCAAGAGTGGCGACGGCATGGCGCTGGCCTATCGCGCCGGAGTGCCGCTGAAGGATATGGAGTTCGTCCAATATCACCCCACGGGCCTGCCGTTTACCGGCATCCTGATCACCGAAGCTGCGCGCGCGGAGGGTGGTCATCTGGTCAACAAGGACGGCTACCGGTATCTGCAGGACTACAAACTTGGCAAGCCGACGCCGACGCCGGTTTTCCGCAGCATGGAACTGGGGCCGCGCGACCGCCTCTCGCAGGCGTTCGTGAAGGAGTTGGAGCGGGGGCGCACCATCGACACGCCTTATGGCCCGGTCGTCCATCTCGACCTTCGGCACCTGGGTGAGGACAAGATCGACGCGAAGATTCCCTTTGTGCGCGAGCTGTGTCTCAAGTACCAGAACCTGGATCCGGTCAAGGAGCTGATCCCGGTGAGACCGGTCGTTCACTACATGATGGGCGGCGTCCACACCGACATTACGGGCGCCACGCCGCTGCCGGGACTGTACGCCGCGGGTGAGGTGGCTTGCGTCAGCATCAACGGCGCCAACCGGCTCGGCTCGAACTCCCTGCCGGAACTTCTGGTGTTCGGCGCCCGCGCCGGCCGCGCGGCCGCCGAGTACGCCTCACGTCAGGAGGATCCGACGCCGGCCGTGCTCGTCCAGGCCAACGAGGAGCAGCGACGGCTCGAGCACGGGTTCCTGCAAAAGACGAACGGACGTGAGCGCATCGCGGATCTCCGCGACCAGATGCAGCAGACGATGGAGGAGAGTGCCGGCATCTACAGAGCAGGCACCTCTCTCGCGACGGGCGCCGACCTCCTGCGCCGTCTGCAGGAGCGCAATGTGGATGTCGCGATCCAGGATCGCAGCCGGACGTTCAACACCGAGCTGATCGCCGCCCTGGAGCTGTCGAACATGCTGGATGTGGCCGAAGCGATCGTCCAGTCGGCCCTGCAGCGGGAAGAATCGCGCGGCGCGCACCAACGCACTGACTTCCCGGCGCGCAACGATCAGCGGTTTCTCACCCATTCGGTGATCCACCGACAGGCGGATGGCTCGTCACGGATCGAGTACGAGCCGGTCACAATCACCCGCTGGCCTCCGGCCGAGCGAGTCTACGGGGAGGCTGCACGAGATGAGCGACCGCATCACGCTGCAAGTGGCACGCTACCGTCCGGAGGAGGAGTCTGAGGCCACCTTCGACGAGTACGACGTGCCCTGCCCGAAGGAATGGGTGGTGCTCGATGGCCTCAACCACGTCAAGGATCGGCTGGACGGGACCTTGTCGTACCGCTGGTCGTGCCGGATGGGCATCTGCGGCAGCTGTGGCATGACGGTCAACGGCGAGCCGAAGCTGACCTGTGCGACGTTTCTGGCCGACTACGCGCCGGGGCCCGTGCGCGTGGAACCGCTGAAGAACTTCCCCATCATTCGCGACCTCATCGTCGATATCGACGACTTCATGCGGAAGCTGATCACCGTCAAGCCCTGGCTCATCCGCAAGGGCGAAAAGCCGCTCTCCGAAGGCGAGCACCGGCAGACGCCGCAGGAGTTGGACGAGTACAAGCAGTACAGCATGTGCATCAATTGCATGTTGTGCTACGCCGCCTGTCCCATCGTCGGCCTGGATCCGAAGTTCCTCGGGCCGGCTGCGATCGCGCTCGCGCAGCGCTACAACCTCGACAGCCGCGATCAGGGAGCCGACGAGCGGCGTGCCGTCCTCTCCCAACACGCGGGCATCTGGGGCTGCACGTTCGTGGGCGAGTGCACCCAGGTCTGCCCGAAGCACGTGGATCCCGCCGAATCGATCCAGCGCTACAAGCTGAGTGCCGCGCTGGAGACGATGAAGGCCTTCTTCATGACGCGAGGGGCCTCTTGAAGCAGATTCACAGCCATACGGCGTACCACCCGCGGTGGCTGCGGCAGCCGGTGTCGACGTACTGGTGGCTGCAAAAGCCGTCGTACTTTGTCTTCATCCTGCGTGAGTCGAGCTCCGTCTTCGTCGGCTGGTTCGTCGTGTTTCTCCTGATGCTGGTGCGCGCGGTCAGCGAAGGGGCCGCCAGTTACCAGCAGTTCCTGCAATGGTCCAGCACGTGGCCCATTGTGCTGCTCAACATCGTTACTCTCCTCTTCATCGTGCTTCATACGATCACCTTTTTCATCGCCGCACCACAGGCCCTGGTGATTCGATTCGGGGGCCGCCGGGTCCCGGGACGCGTAATCGTGGCAGGGCATTATGGAGCGATGCTGGCCGCCTCCCTCGTCGTAGCCTGGCTGCTGCTGGGGGTCTGACCCCTCGAGGCCCATTGCCGTGCCGATGCCAACCACCCAGCCCCCCCTGGTCGGGCCGGTGCCGACCGCTCCGGCAAGCCGCCGTTCTGACCACCCACGTGAACCGAGGGGTTGAATGATCGAGCGACATCACGAGCCGCTGTTGTGGATGCTCTTCAGCGCGGGCGGCGTGCTCTCGGCGATGATGATGCCCGTGCTGGTCGGGCTCTTCGGCGTGGCGTTTCCGCTCGCCTGGCTCACGCCTCCCTCCCATGCGCGTCTGCTCGCCGTGCTCAGCCATCCGTTGAGCCGCCTGCTGTTGCTCACGCTGTGTGTGTTGTCGTTGTTCCACTGGGCGCATCGCGTCCGCCACACGCTGTACGACGGCTTGCAGATCAAGCACCTGGACGAGATGATTGTGCTGTTCTGCTATGGCGGAGCCGTGGTCGGGTCCGCAGTTGCCACGTATCTGCTGTGGCAGGTTCCTTGAGGACCGAACGTCCGAGCGGATGGTTGGCTGGACGGCGGTTCGCGGACGACCCTTCGTCTTGAGAACCCGTCACATCGTAGTTCGCCCGGAAGAATTCACGGCCTTCGCGCAAACCCAACCGGATTGTCGGGCCGAGTGTCAGTTGGCGTCAGTTCCAATCGGAACGCTCGCGGTGAGCCGCGCGCCGGGCCCCGAGCAGACATCACCGGCATGTTGAATCCTCGTGCCACACGAGGACATGATGGTACTGTTGCGGGAATCCGGAGGCTCGTCATGCGCCACGCCCTGTCCCACGCGCGTCTGCTCCTCGTGATCGGCGTCTCCGCCTCGGCGGCCGCAGTGTTGATCCCCTCGTCGCCACGGGCGCAGGCGCCGGCGTCGAGCAGCACACTGCTCGAGCAGTTTGCCGCGCGGTCCAGGGATGCGGAGGCCAAGGGGCTGGCCGGCGGGTTTCGTGGCATCACCGCCACGGGCACACTCGAGCCCGGACTCTTTCCCATCCGCGCCACCGGCGTCTCGACCGAGCCGGTGCGCGCTGCCGCCGCCGCGTTCCTCGCAAGCCTGACGCCCGATCAGCGGCGCTCGACGAGCTACGGCGTGGCCGACGATGAATGGCGGAAGTGGATGAACCAGCATTTCTACCGGCGGCAGGGCGTGAGCTTCGAGCAGATGAGCGACACCGCACGCGAGGCGGCCCTCTCCCTGCTGCGGGCCTCGTTGAGCGCCCGCGGGCTGGCGCTGACGCGCGACATCATGAAGCTCAATCACACCCTGGGTGAGCTGAACGGCAACGACTTCGTGCAGTACGGCGAGTGGCTGTATCACCTCACGCTGATGGGTGAGCCGTCAGGAACCGAACCGTGGGGTTGGCAGCTCGACGGCCACCACGCGATCATCAACTACTTCGTGCTCGGGGATCAGGTGGTCATGACGCCGTTCTTTGCCGGTTCCGAACCGGTGACGGCCAGGTCGGGCAAGTACGCCGGCACCTCCATCCTGCAGGAGGAACAAGCGCGAGGGCTCGCGTTCGTGCGCGCGTTGGACGCTGGTCAGCGGGCCAAGGCGGTGCTGAACACCTCGAAAGCCGGCAACAACAACCTCACCGAAGCCTGGCGCGACAACGTCGTCCTGGATTACGCCGGTGTGCCAGCCGCGGCGCTCAGTGCCCCGCAGCGTCAAGCCCTGCTGGATCTGGTCGCGCTGTTTGTCGGGAACATGCGCGAAGGGCACGCGCGCGTGCGGATGGAGGAAGTGCGGCAGCATCTCGATCGCACCCATTTCGCCTGGATCGGCGGGACCGACGACTCGAGCGTGTTCTACTACCGCATTCACAGCCCCGTCGTGCTCATCGAATTCGACCATCAACGGCCCGCCAACCTGCGTCACCTGGCGAAAAGCCCCGACCTCCCCAATCGCGAGCACATCCACGTCGTCGTGCGCACGCCGAACGGCAACGACTACGGGAAGGATCTGCTGCGCCAGCATTACGAGCGGCACCCGCATACCGGACAGGAGCACCAGGCCCGGTCATCCGATCGATGAACCGACGCGTCGTCACCAGTGCCGTGACCGCGCTGGTGCTCGGGACTGGCTTCGTCACAGGTGGACTGCTGTTCCGGGGCTCTTCGTTCGTGAAGGAGATCGGCCCGCGCGTGGCGACCGTGCTCCCGTCGCTTGGAGGCTCGGAAGCGTCGGGCGCGATCGCTCCCGACGGTCAGTCGATGGCGTTCGTCTCGACCCACGAAGGCGGACCCGATATCTGGGTGCGCGACCTCGCCGGAGGAGACCCCGTTCGGCTGACCAACGATGCGGCCGCGGAGTACGACCTCGCCTTCGGACCCGACGGGCAGACCTTGTATTACACGCGTCAGGAGCGGGACGACACGTCGGTCTGGCGCCTCAGCGTGTTGGATCGGCGGGCGCGGCGAGTCCTGTCCAACGCGATGGCGGCCTCTCCGTCACCAGATGGCCTGAGCCTCGCGTGGTTCACGCTCGAGCTGGACCGTGACTTCATCCTGTGGACCGGCAACCCTGATGGCAGCGCACCGCAGGCGAGGGCGACACGGGTGTTCAATGACGCGGGCGTCACGCCGGCGGCGTGGTCGCCGGACTCGCGTCGGGTTGCCTACACGTCAGGCGCGGAGTTCGGCGCCCACAACCTCTTCCTCGTCGAGGCATCGACGGGCCGGGCCCGTCAGGTCACGCGCTTCACGCGAGGACTCGAGGGCACGCGCGCGCAGGCGTGGCTGCCCGACAACCGTCAACTGGCCGTCACCTACCTGCCGTCGGCGCAACAGATGGGCGACGCGGTCCTCGGCGTGGTCGACGTGGAAACCGGTCAAGTCCACTCCGTGCGGTATGACCCCGGGGGTGACATGTCGGCGCCGCAGATTTCCGCAGACGGCTCGCGGCTGCTCGTGACCGCGCGTCGCGTGGAGCGCGAAGTCTGGACCGTGCCCACCGGACGCGATCCGTTTGGGGCGGGCTTCGGAGCAACCCGAATTCTTGACGCCTCGCACGATCCCGCCTGGGTCTACGCCGCCCGCGACGGGGGCACGCTGTTGTTCAACAACACGCTCGCCGGCGGGCGCAACCTCTGGACAATGCCTCTCGACGGCGCGACGGCGCCTCGACAGCTCACCTCCGTGCCGGGTGACGCCGTCACGATGGGGGCCCTCTCGCCCGACGGCACACGCGTCGCGTTCATCTCCAACGCGGCCGGGAGCCTCGACCTCTGGGTACAGAACACCGACGGTACGGGCCTGCGGCGGCTCACGAGCGACGATGCCGCTGACGCGTGGCCGGCCTGGTCGCCGGATGGACGGACCATCGTCGTCGGATCGTACCGCCGCCGATCCTGGGAGATGCGACTGGTTCCCGCGGGCGGCGGCCAGGCGCGCAAGCTCATCGACGGTTTGTTTCGGGGCGACTGGATCCGCCACCCCGACGGTGCTGGCACCGTGATCGCGACGGCGATGGCCGGGGGCGGCCTGCAGGTGCTGGACGTGGATCGGCGTGCCGTGCTCTGGCAGGACACTCGTCCCATGGAGTCCACGCCCATGTTCAGCCCCGACGGCCGATTCGTCAGTGTGATCCATCGCGAACGTGGCGATCGCGATGCCGTTTGGGTGTACGACGCGGCAACGGGCGCTTCCCGCGCCGCCGTGAGATTCCCGCGTCCGTTTCAGCTGATCGACCGGGTGAGCTGGGTGAGGCGCGGGCTGTTGGTGGTCAACCGCGTGGCGCCCACTTCACGCGTGGTGATGTTCGAACGATTCTGGACCGCGCCCTTGCTGGATTGATCGCGGAACGTCCGTCTGACGGGTCAGGCGCCCGACACGGCGCCGAACACGCGGTCGAAGTTCCCGCTGAAGATCCGAGCTGCGGTCTCTGGTTCGACCCCGATCTCGTCGAGGATCGTCCGCTGCGCCCCGTGGATGACCTTGCGCCAGCCGCGAGGAAAGAATGAGGAATCGGTGCCAAAGATCATGCGGTCGGGCCCCGCGACGGCCAGCGCGCGCCGAAAAACGTCCACTAGCCCGAGCCCTGGGGTGTACTTGATCCAGCCGTTCGAGCTGGACGTATCGAAGTGGATCGTGGCGCACGCCTCGGCGGCCATCAACGCTTCACGGAAAAAGCCGCCGCCGAAGTGCGGCACGATCACGGGTACGCTCGGGTACCGGCTCGCCATCGCCGCCAGCGCGAGCGGATCCCCGAGCCGGAGGTCGATTGACGTGCCGAGTCCCATGCGGGTTCTCGCTTCGATCGACAGGTACCCGCAGTGTGCGAACACGACGCCGCCGTGAGCTGCCGCGATGTCAAAGACGACGCCCACGCGCTCGTCGTCGAGGCGGTAGCGGTGGAGCGCCGGAAACAGACACACGCAGCGGAGCCCGAGGGACGTGAACGCTCGACGCGTGCGCTCCGCCGCGTCGGGAGCCGCCGGGTTCAGGACGCAGGCACCCACCACGCGCGTCGGGTACCGTTCGACGGCCACGGCGACCGACTCCTCGTCGCCCGGCACGCTGGCGATGAGCATGGCGCGGGCGAGACCGTGGTGATCCAGCTCTTCGATCCACCGGGCGGCCAGGGCCGCCGGCGGTCCCGGCGGGTCCCACCCGAGCTCGGAGGCGACCCGTTCGGCGGAAGCACCCTCGTCAGGACCGTGCTTTTCCCGGGCCAGCGTCTCGAAGAAGCGGGACGACAGGAAGTGGCAGTGCGCGTCGTGAAGGCTCATCGCGGGCCTTGAACCAAGGAATCCAACGAGCGGTCGCAGGGACGGCTCAGAAGCTGTACTCGATCCCGATGAGGGGCGTCACCTTGTCCCGCAACCCGTGTTCGTCCAGCTTGAAGAGCACGTTGACGTCGATCAGCAACTGGCCGAAGGCGTTAGCCTTGAGGCCGACCGCACCGCTCAGCGCGTTGAACGACCCGCGCGTGAAGCTGACGTTGGGAAACGTCGATCGCCCGTCCAGCGCTTCAAACGTCTGAGCCTTCAGGCGCGGCGCATCGGTGACGTAGCGTCCGATGAGATCGAAGGCCACCGTCAGCCGTGGCGCCACGCTGACATCCGCGCCAGCGGTATAGGCCACTTGGTCTGCGAGCGACGCGGATTCGCCGCGTGCGGGGTTGCCGGCCAGCACGCTCGACCCGTTCCATTTGTAGCTCAGATTGACGTGTGGCGAGACCTTGTCGTAGGTCGAAGACCAGATGGCGAACGGCTGGAGGCCCGGGGCCCCGCTGCCCAGCAGATCCAATTCGTTGCCGGTCGGCAGCCGCACGTCCAGCCCGACCGCCAATCCGCTGGTCTCGCGCTTGCGGATGGAGTGCTTGACCCTCACCATCACGTCGCCGAGACCGCTGGCGCGCCCGGAGGCGGTAAAGAACCGCACGTCGCCCACGTCGCCGTTGGCTTGTCGAAAGAAGTGGGTGAGCGGGTTGGTCGTCCCAAGACGAACGACACGGGCCTCCGAGACGACGCGGAGGTCGTTGGACACGATTGGGATGGCCAGCGAGACGTCGAGCTGATCGGTGACGCCCACGGTCACAAAGCTTGTCGTCTGGATGATCGTGGCGTCGATGGCGTTGGTCGTGACGACCACGTCCTCGCGTCCACCGCGCAGGAAGGCGTTGTCGTGAGTGAACACCGCCGGCACGCGCCCGAGGTCGAGCCCCTCGATGGTGTCGAACGTGTAGCGCTGGAACGCCACGCCGAAGGAGACCTTTCTGGCGCCGATCGTGTCCGCGCGCTCGGCGAGAATGGGACCGAACGACTGCGTCGTTCGCTGGAAAACCCCGAGGGTCGGGTCGAAGTGATAGGTAAACCCGCCCGCCGGTGACGGCAGGGGGACGCTGACGAGTTGGCTCACGAGGGACGTGCTGAACTGGCTGAAGTTGAACTGGAAGTCGCTGTTGAAGTGCGCCGAATGCACCTGCTCGCCGGGGAGGGTCGCCTGGCTGTCAAGGACGAGGCCCCGCGGCCCGAAGAGGTCCGTGAACAACGTCGCGAGGTTCTTGACTGGTGCGGTGAGGTTGTACGGGTCTTGAGCCAGCGCGGGTCGTGCCACGGCGACGACACAGACGATCGTCACGAACCACCGGATCACCATCATGCCTCCTCAAGTCGTGTTGCCCACCCCGCCGGGGATCGGCCTCGGAGTTCATCGCCGCCCGCTGCGCGACTCGTCGCGCCCGCAGACGGTCATCGGATGTCGACGATCGTCCACGCGCCCCCGGTACGTGCAACCGACAAGGTCTGCTGGCTTTCGACAGTCCGCTGGCGGCTGCCGGTCGTGATGACGTCGCGCCGCTTCACGATGACCGACGCGCGATCGGCCTGGCGCTCGATGGCGGCGATGGTCAGCGTAACCTGCTGCGCCGTGACGGCACGGAAGCCTTCCTGGAGGCGCCGCTCTTCTTCGGCGGACAGGTTTGGCTTGAGCGATCGGAACAGCGCCAGGTCCTTGGTCTCGATGGCGCGCTGGTAGGCCGCGACAAGGCGGCGGATGGTGGCCTCGTCTGCCTCGGCTGATGGGGCAGCCGGCTGCGCGGCCGGCGGATCGCGTCGTTCGGGCGTGACGGTCGGGGCGGGCTTCGCCGCCGCAGGGGGCTCGGCCGGCGCCTCCGCGATCTTGGCCGGAGCCGGCTCAGCGGCCGGCGCTGGGGGCGGTGTCGGTGGCGGCGTCGGTGGCGGCGGCACCGGGGTCGGTGCGGACGCGGGAGGCGGCGTCGGCGGTGCGGCGGCGGGCGCCGGAGGCGAAACTCGCGGGTCTGAAGGCGGCGGCGCGCTCGCCGTGGCCGGAACCGCCTCTCGCGGGACGCGGGTGGAGGGCGTCGGACGCGTGTCGGCGACGGGCTTCCCACGGGCGTCGCGCCCAGCCCCTTCGCGGCGGCGCAGCTCTTCGGCCAGCAGCGCGGACAATTCGATCACGGCCGGCGCGGTCGAGTCGAGCACTCGGGCGCTGTCGAGCGCGCGCGCCGCCCCGGCCACGTCGCCGGCCGCCATCCGCTCACGCGCGCTCGCCATGGCCTCGTCGAAGCGGCCCAACATCGCCTGCGACTCGTCCCGAATCCTCGCCGCGTCGACGTGGGTCGGTTGAACGGCCAGGATCTCTCCCGCATAGGAGGCGGCGGCGCGATAATTGCGCGACTCGAGGCTGGCCTGCGCCAGCGACAGCCGGCTCTGAATCGCCGTCTCCGAGAGCGCGACGTCCTCGGTAGCTTGTGGCGCCTCTGCGGGCGAACGCGGCCACATCGCCACGAGCACCGTCGCCACCAGGCCGACCCCCAGCACCGCCGCGAGGAGCATCCACGCTGTCGGGCGGCGCGATGCGACGACCGCTCGCCCAGTGCCGCTGGGCATGGCCACCGTCGCCTCGAGCGCAGGAGCTGACACGCCAACGGTCGAACTGCGCGGGCCGACGGAGACCACGCCCGAGCGACCCGACTCGATATCACGTCGGACGCGCTTGAGGTCGGCCCGCAGATCGGCGGCTGACTGGTACCGCAGTTCCCGATCCTTCTCCAGGCAGTTGGTGATGACCTCCTGCAGGCGCTGTGGCAATTCGGGATTGAGCGCCGTCGGCGCGACGGGAGGGCGGTTGAGGATCGCTGCGAGGGTGACCGCCGTCGTCTTACCGGGAAACGGATGCTGGCCGGTCGCGCACTCGTACAGCACGACCCCGAGCGAGAACAGATCGGTCCGCCCGTCGAGTGCCTCACCCGTGGCTTGCTCCGGTGACATGTACGCGACGGTCCCGAGCGTCACGCCGGCGACCGTGGCGTCGATCGTGGCCGTTGACTGATTCGAGCCTCCGAACTGGGGCGTCAGCTTGGCGAGTCCGAAGTCGAGGATCTTCACGTGACCGTCGGAGGTCAGGAAGATGTTGCCGGGCTTGATGTCCCGGTGAATGATCCCGTCGCTGTGCGTCCGATGCAGCGCGTCGGCGATCTCGATGCCGATGTCGACCAGCTGGTGCACCTTGAGGCGGCCCGCGGCCAACCGGTCGCGCAGACTCTGGCCCTTCATCAGTTCCATGACAATGAAGGGATGGCCGTCCGCGTCGCCGACGTCGTAGATGGCGCAGATGTTGCCGTGGTTCAGCGCCGAGGCCGCCCGCGCTTCCGAACGCAGCCGTTGGACGGCCTGTTCGTCGTGCGCGTAGTCCTCGGAGACGAACTTGACGGCCACCTCGCGGCCCAGGCGTACGTCCTCGGCGCGGTAGACCACGCCCATCCCACCGGCACCGAGGGGGGCCACGATGCGGTAGTGGGAAATCGTACGGCCGATCATGTCGTCTCTCATGCCGGTGGTGTACTCGTGACCGCCCATGATATCGCCAATTGCAGCTCATCCGCCGCGCTCGTCTTCTCGGCGGTGTGTTGAAATGACATACTGTGAACGCCGTGCGAGTCCCTGAGCGGATGCTCCGACGACGCCAGGCCGAACCGGTCGCTGCCCATTGTCGTTACGACGCGCGTGGACGATGCCTTCGCCTCGTCGTCCTTGCCGCGGCCTGCGGCGCGATCGTCGGGTGTGGGCGCGCGATCGACCCGCAGCTGATCACCGATGCGCAGACGGCGGTCCGCGTCAAGACCGCGATTGTCAACGACGCGGATCTGGGCCAGCGCGCCATCGAGGTGCGTGTGTCGCGAGGGGTGGCGCGTTTGACTGGCGTCGTGTGGACGGCTGCGGAA
>JBQTIE010000124.1:0-8312 GCA_052389315.1 Acidobacteriota bacterium | reverse complement strand
AGGCCGGGCTCAGCGTGCACTCGATCAACTTGACACCGCACTCGGGGCTCTGCTCAAGGAGGTCAAACTTGCCGCCTGAAAAACTTGACTCAACCAGTCATACTTCTTTGGTTCAAGACTCCTAGTGTCCCGTTACCGTGATTCGCGACATGATTCGCGGGCGGGGCATCCCGGCTGGCGGCGTTGCTCCTCCCTCAAATGTGCCCAACATTCTCGGTCGTCGCGCCTTGCCATCCGGGCGCCGCGCTCCGCGACTTATGCCACGACTCACGGTAACGGGACACTATGGCTTTCCGTCCGACACGGCCTGCGATCGCGGATGAGGGTGGAACGGGGTGCGCTTCAACCAGAGCCGGAGCGCCTGCCAGTAGATGGCGGCGAGCACGTGAAGGGTCATCAGCGGATAGCGCACGAGCATGGAGGCCAGCGCGATCGTAGCCAGCGGGCGGCGATCGAGCCGCAGGGTGGCCGTGAGGGCCATGCGACCCTCGCGCCGGCAGATCATGTGGACGCGAAGCCGCTCGCCAGGCTCGGTGAATCGCCAATCGTAATCCAGGTCCATCGGCAGGAACGGCGACACGTGGAACGCCTTGCGCAACAGATGGCGGCGAGCCCCGTCCGCAGCCGCGGGCGACGAGGCGGTGAGCACGTACTGGTGGCGCTCACCCCACGGCGTGTTGCTCACGTCGGCCACCACGGTCTCGACGCGGGAGCCGTCCGCGTCGAAGCAATAGTAGAGGCAGACGGGATTGAACACGACGCCGGCGTAGCGGAGGTGCGTCAGCAGCCTGATCGGACCGTCGGGGCGGTGGCTTGTCTCGGCCTCCACGAGGTCACGCACGGCGGTGTCGAGCGGCACCGTGGAGTCGCCGAGGTGATCGGCACGGCGAAACCATGCCAGCGCCGGCCGCCGCGTGGACCACAGCCATCGTCGGCGGAACACCTCGTCGAGCTCGCTGAGGTCGAGGTACACCATGAACAGACGGTAGCGGAACCGATGGTCCGTCGGCCCGTAGCGGTGATGCCGGACCCAACCTTCGTAAAGACAGCTCGCGCTCACGCCAGCCGCTCCCCGTACGCCGCGCACACGTCCAGGGCGCTCTGGACGCCGTCTTCGTGAAACCCGTAGCCCCAGTAGGCGCCGCAGAAGGACGTGCGGTTGTGGCGAATGAGCGTCGCGTGCGCCTGCCGGGCCTGTTCGCCGCCAATCGTGCAGACGGGATGATGGTAGGTGAACCGTCGCAACTCGGTGCCCGGAGCAAACGCGCCTGACGGGTTGAGCGTCACACAGAAGGTCCGACGCGAGTTCAGGCGCTGGAGGATGTTCATGTTGTAAGTCACCTGCACGTCGGCGCCCTCGTCGGGAGGTATGCGATAGTTCCACGCCGCCCAGGCAAGACGACGCGAGGGGAGCCAGCGCTGGTCGGTGTGCAGTACCGCGACGTTGGTCTGATACGGGAACGCCTCGAGCACACGCCGCTCGAGCGGGCTGGCGTCGTTCAGTATGGCCAGGGCCTGGTCGCTGTGACATGCCACGACCACTTCGTCGAAGGATTCGGTAACGCTGTTGGTCCGAATCGAAATGCCCTCCATCGTGCGACGAATTCCAGACACGGGTGTGCGCAGGCGGATGCGATCCTTGAAGGACGCGGTCAACGCCTCGACGTAGCGGGCGCTCCCGCCCGCCACGACTTGCCAGGCCGGGCGCCCATGCACCTGGAGCATCCCGTGGTTGCCGAAGAAGTCCATCACGAACCGCATCGGGAAACGCACGAACGTCTGCGGTGGGCAGGACCAGATGGCCGCACCCATGGGGACGAGATAGTGGTCGCGAAAGCGCGCGCCGTACTCGTGCGCCTCGAGGAACTCACCGACCGTGGAATCCCCCATTTCGAGCGCCTGCACCGGTGCGCGCCTGTTGAAGCGCAGGATGTCGAGCACCATGCGGTGAAACGATGGCCGAAAGAGATTCCACCGGTCGGCAAACAGACGATTAATCGATGTCCCATTGTATTCGAGGCCCGTGCGCTCACACTGCACGCTGAAGCTCATCGTCGTGGGCCGGGCGGCGATGCCGAGACGCTTCAAGAGCCAGACGAACCGTGGATAGGTCCGATCGTTGAATACGACGAAGCCCGTGTCCACACGCTGGTGCTCGTCGCCGAGGTCCAGTTCGACCGTGTTGGTGTGGCCTCCAACGTGACTCGCGGCCTCGAACACCGAGACGGCGTGCCGGCGTGAGAGCAGATAGGCTGTCACGAGCCCCGCGATGCCCGCGCCCACGATCGCGATGCGCACGTTCAGCGCTCGTGCCCGTGAATCAGGTTTCGCGTGAGTACCCGCACGGGCACCGTCCGAAGGTCCCAGATGAGCCCAAGGCGGGCCAAGGCGAGCAGCCCGTAGTAGGTGAAGTCCACCTCCCACCAATAGAAGCCCTGGCGCGCTGCGGCGGGAAAGTGATGGTGGTTGTTGTGCCAGCCTTCCCCGAGCGTGAGGATCGCCAGCAGCGCGTTGTTGCGGCTGTCGTCCCGAGTGGCGTAGCGGCGCGTGCCAAAACGGTGGGCCAGCGAGTTGATCGTGTAGGTGGCGTGGTACACCGCCACGGTCGAGATGGCAAACCCCCAGACGACGAGCTGTGCGGCGTTGGTCCCCAGTCCGGGGGCCAGGCGCTCGAGCGCCAGACCCGCCAAGGCCAGCCCGCTCAGCAATGCCAGCGGAACGGCCCAGTCGAACCGGTCGAGAATCCGGAGTTCCGGGAAGGCCAGCCAGTCCTTCACGTATCGCGTCTCAGTCTGAAAACCCGCGTCGGTCATGAACCACAGAAGGTGACTGCGCCAGAACCCGTGCTGGACGGGCGAATGCAGGTCGGAGCGTTCCTCGGCGTGGCGATGATGGTGGCGATGATGCGCGGCCCACCAGATCGGTCCACGCTGCACGGCGAGGTTGCCAGCCACGGCCATCAGAAACTGAAACACACGCGACGTCTTGAAGGCCCGGTGTGAAAAATACCGGTGGTAGAAGCCGGTGATCGCGAACATCCGCCCGACGAAGAGCACCACCGCGACGGCCGCCGCGGTCGCGGTGACACCTGTCCACCAGGCCACCGCGCACAGCAGGTGGATGGCAAGAAAAGGTAGACACCGTAGCCACTCGACCTGACCGCCGACGATCGGCGTGGACGAGGCACGAGTGTCGAGCCACCGCGAGATGGATTGAAGGATCGGCATGTAGGCGCGTCGGCCAACCGACGCGGCCGGGCCGGGGGAACCGGTGCGTCGTGCCGCAAGTATCCGGGCCTGCTGCAAGCCCTGTCAACAGGTGCCTGGTTCCGCCTGTGCTCGCGGCGCGCGGTCCCGCGGCGTGCCCTGGTTCGCACTCATACATCGCGCCGGTTGAAGGCGGCTACCGCCACCGCGGAGAGGACCGCCGCGCCGATCACCAGCACGCTGACGTCCCCCACCCAACGGGTGTCGGTACCCGCGAGAATGCGCGTTGGCTGGTAGTAGTGGAAGGGGGACAACACACCGAGCGGCTCCACGTCCGGCCAGATTTCGGCGAGGAAATTCAACAGATACAGGACGAGCGCCGCGACGGCGGCTGTGCCTGTCGCGACGGCCCGCCGGCGCACGACGCTCGCGACAGCGAGCGACAGGGCACCGATGAACCAGGCCAGCGCGACCAGGTTCGCCGCGAGCGTCGCGAGCACCTGCGTCGAGACGCCTGTGTCGGCGGGGGCCAGCAGCCTGATGCTCAGGCGCGAGGACGCCACCATCAGCATCGCCGTCCCCGAGACCGCCAGCGTCGTCATCACGAGCGATCGCACGATGATCACCCATCGCCCGATCGGTCGGGCCAGCAAGAGGTCCACCATGCCCGATTCGACGTCGGCCGCCGGCTCGCTCGCGACCACGATGGCGAGACCGACGACGGCGGCGATGACGACCGGATGAAAGTACCCGAACGCCACCACGCTGTCGAACCCGGCGAACAGCGACCCGGCCATCTGCTGCACGACTGGAGGCAGCAACGCGACCAGCTGCGAGAAGGCTTCACTCTCCCGCAGATAGCTCGCCGCCAGGACGACGAGCACCTGGAACACCGCGAGCACGCCCGCCAGTGTCAGCACGAGGCCTCGGGATCGCTGGAACGCCCTGTACAGCAGCACCGTCATCGTCACGGGCGGCGGTCCCCGTAAAGCCCCAGGATGTAGTCCTCGAGGCGAAAACTCTCGACGTGGATGTCCGCGATGTTCGAGCCGTCCACGTCCTGGAGGAGCGCGCCCAGCTCCCCTCGCACGTCCAGCCGCCACTCGTGCGGGTCTACGTGCACGATCGTCATCCCATCGAGGCGCGGGGGATCGCCGGCCGGCCGTCGGAACGTCACGCGAACGCGCCGCGGGAAGTCCCGGCGGATCTCGTCGATGCCGCTGAGCCTCACGAGCCGCCCGCCGGCCACGAGCGCGATCCGATTGCACAGGCGCTCCACTTCGGAGAGCACATGAGACGACAGGAAGATGGTGTGCCCCTTCGCACGGAGCTCGGTCATCGTTTCGCAGAAGGCTTCGATCATGAGCGGATCGAGTCCCGCCGTCGGCTCATCGAGCACGAGCACCGGTGCGAGCCCCATCAGGGCCTGCACGAGCCCGACCTTGCGCTTCATGCCGTGGGACAGATCCACGAGGCGCCGCCGCACGACGAGATCCGACAGATCAAAGCGTCGGAGCAGTGTCGCCGTCCATTCACGGTTGGGAGGACGCGAGTCGAGCGCCGCGAGAAACGCGATCAGCGTCCGTGCATTGGCAGTCGGGTAGATCGGCATCTCTCCCGGAAGGTAGCCGACGCCGGCGCGGGCCCGCAGGCCCTCGCGGTGGCAGTCGTGCCCGTTGAGAAACGCCCGTCCGCGGGTCGGGCGCAGCAGATCGAACAGCAGCCGGATGGTCGTGGTCTTGCCGGCGCCATTCGACCCGAGGAACCCCAGGATTTCCCCCCGGGCCACTTCCAGCGTGAGGCCCTCGAGCGCCTGCACCGCTCCGAAATGCTTGGTCAGATCCTCGGTCCGAATCGCGAGATCGGTCATTCAAGGCCTCGTGCCACATGCTGACGAGTGACGCTGGCCGCCGCCCCGCCGATGCCCATTCTGTCGCAGGTCTGGCCGCACGTGATGGACCGGGCCTGAGCCGATTCGCCACGTCCTTCTGCGCCTCGCGCGGCTCACGGCGCTGGTCAGATGACCGCCGTGGGGATCGACGCCACGGAGCCGAGCGCGTGCGAGCCATATACATGCCTTTCATGATATGTTTTTATGCATGCGCACCACCATCGACGTGAACGATGAGCTGCTGGAGCGGGCCAAACAACTCGCGGCGCGGGAGCGAACCACGCTGAAAGCCATCGTCGAGCGGGCGCTGCGGAGCCACCTGTCGCGGCGTCGTGCGACTGCCGGCTACCGGTTGCAGTGGCGGCCCGAGCGCGGCCGGCTTCAACCCGGCGTACGGCTCGACGACCGCGACGCGTTGTTCGACCTCATGGACGGCCGCTCGTGATCGCGCTGGACACGAACCTGCTGGTGTACGCCCGTCGCGAGGAGTTGCCCGAGCACGCTTCGGCTCTCGAACTCCTGAGGCGCCTTGCTGAAGGGGACGAGCCGTGGGCACTCGCGTGGCCGTGTGTCTACGAGTTCCTCCGCGTGGTCACGCATCCCCGGGTCTTCAGTCCCGTGACACCCCTGGACCGAGCGCTGCACGACTTGGAATCGTTGCTGGCATCGCCGAGCCTGGTGCTGATCGGTGAAGGCCCCGCGCATCCCGGTCATATGCGGCGCATGGTCGAAGGAGGCGGAGCCGTCGGCAATCTCGTGCACGATGCGCACATCGCGGCGCTCGCGGTCGAGCACGGCGTGACCGAGGTGTGGACGGCCGACCGCGACTTCAGCAGGTTTCCGGGCCTGAGAACCCGTAACCCGCTCGCCTGACGCCTACTTGAACGGTAACTCGTTTACCGTGTGGCAGGTCCCGCACGCGGCCGTGTAGGGAATCGGCATCGCTCGTCCCGGCGCCACGCCGTCGACCGCCACGTTCGTCTTCCGCGGCACGTCGAACACATGGGACTTCATCGGGCTCTGCCAATAGGCGTTGTTCTCTTCCTCCTGCGCGGTGGCGTACGGCGGAGTCTTGATCATCCGGCCGAAGTCGCCGGCGATGCCGCCGGTGTTGGCGGTTCCTGGCATGTGGCAGTCGATGCAGCGGGTCTGCAGACCCTTCATCCTGGCGTTGAGCTTGGTCTCCATGTGGGTCAACATGTCGACTGCATGGCATCGCTGGCACAGAGGCGAGGTGGCATCGTTGGCGTCGTGCAGGAGCCAGCGGGAATACGGCGTGCCGCCGTGCAGGTCGTGGCAGTCCGAGCAGGCCACGAGCAGGCGGTCGTTCCGGTACATCTTGGACTTCAGGAAGTCCGCATATTGCTGGTGCGGCTTGTTCGAGTGGACATCGTCTGGCCAGATGTTGTCCTCCCGACCCTGACCTCGCATTGTCGGCCCCTTCTTGACCGGGTCGGTGTAGTTCGTCAACAGTTCGTGACGGCCGATGCCGGGCCTCGCGAGTTCGCCGGCCTCGCTGACCGCCTGCGTGTACCCGACGGTCGGCCCGCCAAACCCCTGCCGGCGGTCGTGGCACCGGCCGCAGATCACGCTGGACCGCTCCGCCGACAGGTACTTCGGGTTGACGATGGAGCGGCGGCCTCCGCCGGCGACGTGCTCGGAACCGGGACCGTGGCAGCTTTCGCAGCCGATATTGATCTCGTCCAGCTCGGGATCATCGTCGATGTTCATCTCGCCGGCAGGGTCGTTGACGGCCCGTACGAGGTACTGGCCGGTCGACGTGTCCTGATAACGCTGCCACCCGGTCAGATGACAGCCCGCGCACATGGTCTGCACCGTATTGGTGTTGACGGGCGGCGCCGTGAGCACGTCGTCCGAGGTTCCGTAACGGGCATCGGCGCCCGCCGACCACCACATGTAGAACTTGTAGTCGTGCCACACGCGGCGCTCTCGGTGCAGCCGGTTGTCACGCCCGGTCATGTTGTAGCGCAGCACGGTGTACCAGCCCTGGCGGTCGCCGAGTTTCGGCGGGACCGAGACGATATACCGCTGGTCGTGGACCGCGCCGCCGTAGAGGAGCTTGATCTCCAGGTGCGCCGGACTGTTCGGATCCTGCGCGTTCAGGCGATTGACCAGCGTGATGAAGTACTTGCCGGCTGCGTTCCTCCAGAGGTAGACATCGGCGTAGGTGGTCGCGATGGGCAGCCGCGCATCGCCGAAGGCCCGGAGCGTGAACTTGTCGTCGTTCCGGCCGGCGTCGTAGTCGCCGAGCTCGAGGCGTGTGCCGCGCGCGTGGTTGTCGACCTCAGGGAATGACGCAAGGGCGTCGAAGTAGGCGGGGTGTCGAGAGAAATCCTGCATCCGCCCCGGGGCGCCAGGGACGGTCCATCCCAGCTTGTGCGCGGTCTGCTGCCAGTGTTGATTGATTGTCCTTGTGACAGGCCAGGCACGCCGAGCTGCCGGCAAAGGCGGCAGCCGCAGAGGGACTGCTCGAGACCCTGATCGCCATGGACTGTCCGCGCAACTGCCCGGCTGAATAGCTTCGCCTGCTCACGTCCCCGCCAGGCAGGTGTTCGGCATCCTTCGGGCCCGGCGTCACGTGGATGAAGAACCTGCCCTCGGGCACCACGGCAATGACGAAGCGGCCTTGAGAGTCGGTCGTGGCCTGCGGAAACTCCTTGCCTCGCAGCCGAATGGCGTCCTCGAGCGGTTCGTCGTAGGCTTCGGCGGGATACGGCGCCTGGTAGATGGCGCTGGCCGTCATACGCGTCGTGAGGTCCATCGCGGTGAGGGGCACCAGATGAACGGTGGCGCCTGGCACCGGGCGGCCTGGCTGTGGAGGGGTGCCGCCAGCCGCTCCCGCGCCCGCCACGCTGATCACCTGACCGTTGAACTGCGGCGCTTGAGTTGGTGGACGATCCCCCTGACCTGTCGCGGTGGTCGATCGAAAGACGATCGCCGCCATCAGCAGGGCGGTGAGCAGGGAAGCGAGGAACGGGAATTGCTTCATGACGCCGGTTGCGGGACCGTCGCCTTCGAATCCTCGTCGGCCGCGGCGGTTCCCACGGTCGTCCAGCGCCCGAGGTGTTTCGAGAGCGACGGAGTGACTGTAGAGTATCGAACGGGCCGTGGCAAGGGGGCCACGGTCGAAGCAGGTATCCTGTCCGAGCGGTGCGCGCGCGCTCCACACAGCCGCCGCCGAAGAGAGAAGAGAG
>JBQTIE010000123.1:0-13985 GCA_052389315.1 Acidobacteriota bacterium | reverse complement strand
GGCAGCAGTCGGGTGCGCCACGTGAGCCCGCCGTCCTTGGTGGTGTACCAGCCGAGCCACGCGTCACCGGTGATTTTCTCGCCGGAGTTGGGAAACGGCAGATCGACGGTGCGATAGTCGTTGGCGCCCGCAAGACAATTGCGGGGATTGCGGCTCGAGCAACCCATCGACGGCTCGTTCTGCCGCTGCGCGGTCCAATCGCCGTCGAGGCCCGTCCCGGCTATGACGTTGACGTTGGTGCCGACCGTCGCCGACTGCTGCGCATCGGCCGCTTGCATGGCGACGAGAACCCCAAGTGCGATGAGTGCGACAGTCGCGCTGAAGGGCGGACGGAGGGGTTCGAACGCGTGCCGCATGTCGTGCACCCTGTGCTCGGGCCTCAACGACGGGTCAAATCAATTCAAGAAACGCTGCGCCCCCGTTGAACCATGGGCATCGGTCTCGATGGCCATGGGTTCGCAGCGCGCCTTCGAGCTATTACCGCCGTTCTTGCCAGCCAGGCTCGAGGGAGAGCGATTCTAGCAAGAGTGGGAGTGGAGTGTCTGTAGGCGACTCGGCCAAGCGCTGTCTTTTGTTGCCTCCGAGTGACTCCGGACGCCGCGACACGTCGGCAAAGTTCGACCGCAGGGCGACTTAAGGATCGTTGGACGACGACGTGGGCCCCGCGTCTGCCCCGTTTCGCTCGCCGCCTCAAACGCCGAGGCGGGAGGGCCGAGAGGCCCATTGGGCGACCGTCGTCACCGTGCGAAACCCCACATGCGACGCGCCGGTGTCCGGGGCGCCATGGCCTCGCGCGCTGACGCGATAGCCGCGACAATACGCATCGTTGCAGAGATACGAGCCGCCACGTTGGACGCGCGTCGCCTCGTAGCCATCGCGCGGATCGAGACCGCTGGCCGGCCCGGTGGGATTGCGGACGATGCCGCGCGTGGCGTCCGCACGGTAGGTCTCGGGGCGATACCAGTCGCTCGTCCATTGCCACACGTTGCCGGACATGTCGTACAGGCCGTACGCGTTGGCGCCGTAGGAGCCGACCGCTCGCGGTGCGGCGGGCTCGAGAGGGAACGTCCCGTCGTAGATATGCGCCTGTGGATGACGCGGATCGTAGGGGGATGGTCCCCAGGGGTGCGCGGCACCGTCCTGCCCGCCGCGCGCCGCAAACTCCCATTCCGCCTCCGTGGGCAACCGCTTCCCCGCCCACTCCGCGAACGCGACGGCATCGGCCCAGGCCACATGGACGACTGGGAAATCGTCTCTTCCCTCGATTGAGCTGCCTGGACCATCCGGATGTCGCCAGTTCGCGCCGGGCACCCATCGCCACCACTGTGACCAATCGTTGAGATCCACGACGCGTCCGGTCGGCGCGAACACCAGCGAGCCCGCCACCAGTGCCTCGGGTGGTGGACGTGGCGCGCCCGGCGGCAGCTGCCGGAGCAGCTCGGCGACATCGGGCGGCCGTTCGGCCACCGTCGTGTAGCCGGTCGCCGCGACGAACGCGTGGAACTGCGCGTTGGTGACGGTGTGGACGTCCATGAAGAATCCGTCCACCTCCACGGGATGGACCGGACGCTCGTCGGGCGCCGCCACCACGTGGTCGCTTCCCATCTGGAACAGGCCTCCGGGAATCCAAACCATCCCCGGCGGCGCCTCGCCCGGCGGCTCGCCGTGCGCCTGAGGCGCCGTCGCGTCAGCGGCGGGCCGCGTGGTGTCAGGAGCGGCGGTGCACGCGGCGAGCGTCGTCAAGCCACCGGCGATGACAACCGTCACGATCTTCGCGACGACGGGGTCGGCCATGAGAGTCGTGGGGGCGCTCGGCGGTCGACTGGCTGGTGCCCGCGCCGCCTCATCATCGCTGCATCCGCTGCAGCTGACAAGCCTGAACGTCTTGAGTATCCTGCGGTCCTCTCCCACTCGTGCGGGGAGCGGCCACCCTGGAGCGATCGATGACCTTTCGCATGCCCATCCCGTGCCAGGCGCTCGCGGTCGTCGTCGGCCTCGCCGGGTGCACGGGTCCTCCGCAGACGCCGGTTCGTTCGGCGCGGCCGCCGAATCTCGTGTTCGTCCTCGTGGACGACATGCGCTGGGACGAGGTTCGTGCGGCGGGTCATCCCTTCATCGAGACGCCGCATATGGATCGGCTCGCGCGGGAAGGGGCGCGGTTCCTCAACGCGTTTGCCACGACCCCGCTGTGCTCCCCGAGCCGGGCCAGCTTTCTGACCGGACAGTACGCCCACACCAACGGCATCATCGACAACACCGCGCGCCCCAGCCACGCACTGCCGGTTTTCCCCCGCAGCCTTCAGCAGGCCGGGTACCTGACGGGCTTTTTCGGCAAGTGGCACATGGGCAACGACGACACCCCACGCCCCGGTTTCAATCACTGGGTGGCCATGCCCGGCCAGGGCGAAGCCATCGATCCGCTGCTTAACCTGGACGGCACCCAGCAGCGCGTTCCCGGATACGTCACCGACCTGCTCACCGACTACGTCACGCGCTTCATCGAGCGCGCGGGCGATCAGCCCTTCCTGGTGTACCTGGCGCACAAGGCGATTCACCCGAACATCACGCAGCGCGATGACGGCAGCACCGTGACCATCCCCGGACAGCCCGGCGGGTTCGTGGCCGCCGAGCGGCATCGCGGCCGCTATGCCGGTCGGACCATGCCTCGCCGGCCGAGCGCCTTCAAGTCGCCGGCCGGCAAGCCGGCGCTGCTGCGCCAGATCGGCGATCTGCCGCCCCTTGGTCCGAAGACAGGCACGAGCGACGAGGCGATGCGCGGCCGCATCGAGATGCTGCTGGGCGTGGACGACAGCCTCGGACGTATCCTCGCCACCCTGGAATCACGCGGCACGCTCGACAACACGGTGGTCGTCTTCACGAGCGACCACGGATACTTCTACGGCGAGCACGGCCTGTCGGAGGAGCGGCGGCTGGCGTACGAGGAGACGATTCGCATCCCGCTTCTGGTGCGTTATCCGCGTCTGGTGCAGGCGAACACGACGCCGGACCAGATGGTGCTGAGCCTGGATGTGGCGCCGACGCTCCTCGAACTGGCGGGTGTCGTGCCACCGCCGGCGATGCAAGGCCGATCGCTCGTGCCGGTGTTCCGTGGCGAGCCGAGAGCGTGGCGATCGTCATTCCTCATCGAGTACTTCAGCGACACCGTGTTTCCGCGCATCCGTAACATGGGGTATGTCGCGGTGCGGACGACGACGCAGAAGTACATCCGCTATCGGGAACTGGAGGACATGAACGAGCTGTACGACCTGGAGGCTGATCCGTACGAAGAGCGCAATCTCATTGACGTGCCCAACGCCCGACCGATGCGCGAGCGCCTGGAGGCAGAGCTGGATCGGCTGCTGGCGGACACGCAGTTCGAGGAGGCGGTACGACGGGTGCGTTAGGTGCGAGAGGTGCGTCAGGTGCGAGAGGTGCCGGGCCTCATGAGACTGGCATCTGCGCAATCTGCGTCATCGGCGGATGACCCCGCCGAGTCATCTGCGCAATCGGTGTCATCGGCGGATCAGCGCAGCACGTCGAACATCCGGCTGAACTTCACCGTCAGGCTTCGCCCGAGCGTCACCGCCTCGCGCTCGGTGAAATCCTGCGTGTCGTTGTAGACGACGAAGATACCGGTGTTGGCGTCCTGGAGCCAGCCGAAGCGCAGGTTGGTGGACCACAGGCTGGTCTGCGAGTTGTATTGCAGCAGCGCCTGCGTGTACATGCGCGGCGTGAACGAGTACGACAGCCGGGTGCGATACAGATTGGCCTGGAAGTCGCCCCACGGCAGGCTGACATCGTTGAAGTTGATGCCGACTTCCGCGTTGAACGTGTCGCCCGCGCGCATGCGGACGGTGGGCGTCAACGAGAAGCGATCCCCGCCGAAAAACCCGCCCGCGGTGAACGAGTTGTTGAAGCTGATCCAGTTGCCTTCGTTCGTGCGCAGGACGATCTGCGCCTCGGAATGATCGTATTGGCCCGTCGGAACGAACACGCCTGGCGAAATCTCAAAGCGCTGCCGCACGCCCTCGTGCGTGAGGTTCATGCCCGTGTGCAGCTCGGTACTGTTCTTCCACTCCAGGTGCTGGTCGATGTGCCACTGCCCGGATTCGTACAGTCCGTCCCGAATGCCCCAGGTGCCGCGATACATCACATGCGGGCGCCATTCGTGCAAGCGGAACTGGTTGTCCTGGAATCGCACGGTGCGGAAGATGAACATGCCGCCGCTGCGATACGCGCTTCGGCGCAGGAAGCCGACTTCGGGGTTGAAGTTCCGCTCCACCTGCGAATAGTCGGTCGTCAAACGCCAGCGCTCGGAGTTGTAGGCCCCGCCCACTTTGAACGCCAGATCGTCTCCGACGCGGCCCGGGGTGTGGGTCTTGCCGATCCAGCCGTCCACGAGGCCGTACCGGCCGACGCCCCACCGTCCGTCGAACCCGTAGGTCTGGTTGTAGTCGTTCGAGCGGGCCAGGCTGCCGGTGCCGATGCGGTTGACGAAGATGCCGCCGAGCCGCGAGCGATTGGGCAGCTCGCGCGCCACGCGCGCAACCGAGAAGTTGTTGCCTGCCGTGACACCCGCTTCCGCCGCCGTCTGCATGTTGAGGAACCCGACGTTGAAATCACCGGCCTTGCCGGACAGCCGCCCGCCTCCGCGAATCGGGATGACGATGCCGTTGGGTCCGATGCCAATCCGACGGCTGAAGAACAGCTCGGCCTGTCCGCTGTTGCCCACCGAAAACAGGCCGGCGTTCTCCAGAAAGAACGGGCGTTTCTCCGGAAAGAACAGGCTGAACCGGTCGAGGTTGATCTGCAGGTCGTCCACCTCGACCTGCGCGAAATCGGTGTTCACCGTGGCGTCCAGCGTCAGGCTGGGCGTGACGCCATACTTGGCGTCGAAGCCGACATCGGCGTCCCAAGTGGTCTTGGCCTGATGGGCGCCTGCCACCTGGCTGAGCACGTACGGCGACACCTTGAAGTTGCGCTGCGCGGGAATCTGCAGGCCGGTCAACGCTCCGGCTTCGGACAGTCGATACAGGTTGAACTGCCGCGGCAGCGGCGACCAGAAGACCGTTTCATTGCGCCGCCGGATGTTGCGCTGGAAGTTCAGCCCCCACCGCTGATCATCGGCAGCCGGATAGCGCAGCGTGCGGAATGGGATGGCAAACTCGGCGCTCCACCCGAAATCTGCGACCACCGTGCGCACCTGCCAGGCGCCGTCCCAATTGATGTTGAACCCCCCGCCGGACCCCCCGAACTGACGTCCGCCCCCGGCGAAGTTGCCGAACCCGCTTCCGGCGCCTTCGTTCGTGACCTGGCCGTCGTACTCGAGACCGGCGGGGTTGGTGCCGAACACGAACCCGTTCTGGGTGTCACGATACGTGTCGAGGATGATCTGGAAGCTGTCGGTGTTGTCGAGCGGCGAGTCGCGCCGGCTGTCGGACACGATGATGCCCGAGGGCGTGCGGTCGTAGGCGATCACGCCGATGTACAGCGTGTTCGCGGTATAGGCCATCTTCACGACGGTGCGCTCGGAGGCCGGCTGCCCTTCATTCGGCGTGATCTGCCAGAAGCCCTCGATGCCGTCAATGCTCGCCCAGGCCGCGTCGTTCAGCACGTCACCGTCGATGACCGGCGCCTCCTGCACGCGCATCGCCTGTGCCAGGGGCTTTTCGGCCGGAGCGCTGCCGTTCGAGCCTTGCGCAGCCATGGCCACGCCGCCCAGCCACACACCACTCGCCACCAGCCCCACCCAAACCACACCGGCAGTCACACGCCTGCGAAGCACACGCACTCCTTTCAACGAGGGGTCGCCCGAGCCTCAGGTGACGCGCGTCGGGTAGCCGACTGAGGCACTACAGCGCGAAAGAACCCAGGCTGGATCGAGTGTAACACCCGGCCCGCGAGGGCGGTTGTCACGAATTGTCATTCAAGGCAGGGCTGGCGGCCAGGTTCACCATTAGAATCACCCCAACACGGAGAGGTTCAGCCGCCCTGTCGGGTGGCGTCAGACGAAGGATGGCCGGTCTGTGACGGAGACAACGGGATGCCCGCGGTGAACACGCCGACCTCGTTATGGGCTTTCGCATCGCTGTCCACGCTGCGGGACCGGTAGCAGCCGCTCGATCATTGGCGCGGGTAGTCCCCCGTGAAGGAGCAGCGCATGCAGCACCATGAAGTCGGGCGCTTGGGTCTCCTCGGGGATCCGCGGCAGCGCCATCCGATCGGCCGACTCGACCCAGACGGCTTGCATTGGCCGTGTCGGCTGAGGTCGGGCCGGACGATCATCGACCTCACAGCGATGACGACGACCAGAACAACGAGAAAGCGGACGACCTGGGTCCGCATCGGGGACGTGTACGGTGAAATCGTGTCGCTGGGGCTCAGAACCATGATCGTCGTCACACCCGACGACAGCCGGGTGGCGATTCCCGACTCGCAAATCTGGGACTCGCACGTCAGCAATGCGAACTCAGGCGGGCGTGACCTGCAGTGCGTCGTGGATTTCTATCTGGATCCCGAGCACGAGGCCGAGGCCGTGCGTGACGCACTGCGGGATGTCGCCTTGACCAGCCCTTATTTGTCGCCAGCCCGTCCGGTGGCGGTCATGGTCGCCGAACAGCCGTGGGCCACCCACTACATGGTCAAGGCGTATCCGATTGACGGCCGCGATCAGTTCAACTTCGCCACCGACATCACGATCCGCGGGCGCGCGGCCGGGGCGCGGCTGGGCGTCAGGCGCGCGTCGGTACCTCTTGCGGCGTCGCCGGCGTGAGCTCGCCCGGGAGTTCGCACGAAACCCCTCGTATGCCTGCCGAGGGTTTCTCCATAACCGAACAGGAACGCGTCGCCCGGTTGCTGGCCGCCGCCAGCCCGACGCGATCGCCAGATCGGGTCAAGTGGATCTGGCTCGTCTACGTCGCGCTCTACGCACTGTCGATCCCGTGGTACTGGCCGGCCGGGCCGGGGCGGGCGTGGCTGGGGCTGCCGCACTGGGTTGTCGTCTCGCTGGCCGCGTCGATCGGTGTGGCCGCCTTCACGTGGTGGGTGGCACGCCGCTTGTGGGCGGCTGAAGAGCCCGAGCGCGAGGAAGGGTTGGCAGGCGAGGGCGACCGGTGAAGGGGACCCCGCTCGGCCTCGCGGGCCTCGTCGCGGTGCTGGCCTATCTCGGTCTCATTCTCGCGGTCGCCTGGCGCGCTCGCCTGGTGCGGCCGAGCGAGTCGCTGAGTCACTTCTATCTCGCTGGCCGCAATCTTGGGCCGTTCGTGCTCTTCGCCACGCTCTACGCGACGCAGTACAGCGGCAACTCGCTGCTCGGCTACCCGGGTGAGGCCTACAGGATCGGCTTCGCGTGGATCATGAGCGTGGGCTTCATGATGGGCATCGTCGTCGCGTATCTGCTGGTGGCGCCGCGCCTGTACCTCCTCGCGAAGCGCCACGCGTACCTCACGCCGGGAGACTGGCTCGACCATCGCTATCGCTCGCCGGCGCTCAGCTGGACGGCCAACACGCTCACGGTCGTGGCCCTGGCGAACTATCTGTTCGCTCAACTGATGGCCATGGGTCACATCGTCGCGGGCCTGTCGGGCGGCGCTGTTCCGTATTGGGTGGGCGTCGTGGCGCTGACACTCGTGATCGTCGTCTACGAAACGGTAGGCGGCCTGCATGCGGTGGCGTGGACGGATGGGGTGCAGGGCACGCTGCTCGTCGTGGGTCTCGGCGGCATCCTGCTGTGGATCGTTCCCACGCCGGCGGCGCTGCACGACATCACCGCGTGGGTGATGGCAAACCACCCGAGAAAGCCGCGGTCCCTTCCTGGTCGGTGTGCGCCACGTGGCTCAGCACGGTGCTGATGGTCTCGTTCTCCGCGGCGGTGTACCCCCAGGCGATCCAGCGAATCTACGCCGCGCGCAATGTCCGGTCGCTGCGGAGAAGCGTCTCGGCCATGGCGTTCATGCCGCTCGTGACGATGGTGCCCGTCGTGCTGTTGGGGATCGTCGGCTTGCAAGAGCTCTCGGGGCTCGAGGGCGTCGCGGCCGATCAGGTGGTGCCGCTGCTCCTGGGCCAGTGGGCGGCTCGGTCCGCGGCGCTCTATGCGCTCGCGATCGCGGTGCTCCTCGCCGTGCTCGCGGCCATCATGTCCTCCGCCGATTCGGTGCTGCTCACCTTGTCGTCGATGCTGGCGAAAGACGTTCTCGGCAAGACGGTGCTGCGCGGCGCTCCCAGCGCGCGGCTGACGCACGCGGGCAAGACGCTGTCGTGGGGGATCGTGGCCGTGCTCGTCGGCATCGCGCTGGTGCCGCGCATCACCCTCTGGGGGCTCACGGAACTCAAGATGGAGATGCTGGTCCAGGTCGCGCCGGCAGTGATTCTGGGCCTCCATTGGAAAAATCTCACGGCCCGTGGAGCGCTGACGGGCATGGTGGCCGGACTCTCGGTGATGTTGGCCCTGCCGGCGATGGGCATGAGCCGACCGATGGGGTTTCACGACGGGATGATCGGGTTTGGCGTCAACTTGTTGCTTTGCGTGGCCGTGTCGCGCCTCGATCGGCCCAGGTCACCGAGCGCCGCCTGACTCGTCGTCTTCCGGTGGCTGACCCTGCACGGCCTGCCAGAGCTCGAGATACTTGTCGCGCACGAAGGCGTTGAGATCCTCCGCAAGGTCACGTGGCAGCCGCCGGATCCGGATCAGCTCCTGGACGTCGGCGAGGTCCTTGAGTCGATGCGGGGCGGTCATGCCCGAGGCCAGCTTGAGATCGATGAGCGTCGGCAGCGGCAGCAGCCGAACGCGCGCACCTCGAAGCGCCGCGGTCGCCGGGTCGGGAAAGGCAACTGGTTTGGGCTTCCCGTCGCCCGGATACATGCCCGTCAGGACGATGTCGATGTCGATGCCGTGCTCGACATCGCGAACGCCGCGGCTTCCGGAGAACTTTTCGACATACCCGCGGCCAGGCATGTGCGCCTTGAATGTTGCCAGGCCCTCCGGCGTCAGCAGCACGTCCACGTCCACGGTCGTGCGGGAATAGCCGAACTCGTTGAGGGCCATGGCGCCGACGATGGCGTAAGGGATGTCGTGCTGGTCCAGGACGCGCACGAGCTTGCCGAGCGCTTTCTGAACATCGGCGTCGCCCATGAAGAACCTCCCGGCCTCCTCGACGCCTCTCCAGAATCGCTCCTCATCGGCGCTCGAAAGCTGAAGAGAGGGCCTCACGAAGGCCAGAATAACAGGTCGGCGCCCGGCGAGAGGGCAGGGCGTCGGCCGGCTCACGCGGCCTGCCGGATCGAGCACACGTGGACGCTCGGCCGCGTTTCGACCTGCCAGGCGGCCTCCCGCCTCGAAACGAGGAGACGCATTCGTCGAACATCGGTGGGCCTGAGCCATCAGCACGAATCGCCTGGCGCCGTGCGCCTGGACGTCACGCCGGACGTCATTGCCTCGAGTCTCGACGCCGCGCTAGACTGCGGCCACCTCGGGTCGGACGAAGGACTGCGAACGCCCGGCCGGGGTCGAGCCGTGAGGACCACCCTGATCCTGTCGCAGATCCTGGGCCCCGTGCTGCTCCTTCGCGGGGTCTCGATCCTGCTCGACCGGCGCCACTTCATCGCCATGCTCGATGGCCTGGAGAAGGAAGCATCGACCGTGGCCTTCTCGCTCTTTCCGATCGCCCTGCTCATGGCCAGCATCGCCGTGGTCTTGACACACTCGGATACTTCGACGCCGGCCGCGATTATCATCCACGTCATTGCCTGGGGTGGCATCCTGAAGGGCTCGGCGCTGATCCTCGTTCCCAAACTGGTGCTGGCAAAAGCGCGGCTGCTCGGCAGGGCCGGCTTTCTCGAGGTGGTCTGGCTCGTCTGCTTTGGAGTGGGAGCCTATTTCACCTGGTTCGGGTACTGCCGCCAATGATCGACAAGAGCCTCGGGCCCTACCGCGTCAGCGCTCTCCTCGGTGCCGGGGGGATGGGCGAAGTGTACCGCGCGATGGACACCAAGCTCGGCCGAGAGGTCGCGATCAAGGTCTTGCCACAGGAAGTGGCGGGCGATGCACAGCGGCTCGCGCGCTTCCGCCGCGAGGCCCAGGTGCTCGCCTCGCTCAACCATCCCAACATCGCGGCTATCCACGGGCTGGAAGAAGCCGAGGGACGGCCGTTCCTGGTGCTCGAACTGGTCGAAGGCGAAGATCTTGCCGCGCGCATCGCGCGGCAACGGGTACCCGTGGATGAGGCGCTCGCGATCGTGCTCCAGATCGCGGATGCCCTCGAAGAGGCGCACGCGAAGGGCATCGTCCATCGCGACCTGAAACCCGCCAACGTCAAGCTGACGCCCGCGGGCAAGGTGAAGGTGCTGGACTTCGGTCTGGCCAAGGCGTACGCCGGCGAGGCCGCGATTGGGACCACCGCAGACCCGCGGCTGTCGCCGACGCTGTCGCGGCACGTCACCGAGGCGGGCCTGGTGCTGGGCACCGCCGCCTACATGTCTCCCGAACAGGCGCGAGGCCGCCCGGTGGACAAGCGCGCGGACATCTGGGCGCTCGGCGTCGTGCTCTGGGAGATGCTCACCGGCTCGCCGCTGTTCACAGGGGACACACTCTCCGATGTCCTGGCCGCCGTCCTCACGCGCGAGCCGGACTGGGCGTCGCTGTCCAATCTCGGACCGGCACTCACGATCGCGTTGAAGCGTTGCCTGTCAAAGGACCCGCGGCGGCGGTGGCATTGCGCGGCGGATTTCGCCCAGGCGCTGGACGATGCCAGCATGCCGGCCGCCCATGCCCGCGTCGGGCTCGGACTCGTGGCCGCTTCGTGGAAGCGCGTCGCCCTCGTGTCGATCGCGATCGCGGTCACCGCGGTGGTGGCCGCTGCGATCGTGTTCTTCGGTGCTCCACCAACGGCCGGCCCAGTCGCGGCTGCCCCGGCGTGGACGTTCCGTCCGCTCACACAAGGGGCCGGGCTCGAAGTGCAGCCGACCATCTCTCCCGATGGACGCCTGGTCGCCTACGCCTCGAACGCCGACGGCGACTGGGACATCTACCTCGTGCGGGTGGGCGGTGGCAATCCCATCAACCTCACCGCCAATTCTCCTGACGATGACTACCATCCCGCGTTCTCACCCGATGGCGAGCGGATTGCGTTTCGATCGGAACGCGATGGCGGGGGCACCTTCCTCATGGGCGCCACCGGCGAGTCCCCTCGACGCGTGTCGAACGCCGGGTTCAACGCCTCCTGGTCGCCCGATGGAACCAGGCTCGTCGTCGCGTCCGAAGGAATTCGCGAATCGTTCGGCCGGGAGACCTCCAGCCCCCTCCTCGTCGTGGACATCGCCACCGGATCCGTACGAGAGATCGGGGGAGACGACGCGGTTCAGCCGGCGTGGTCTCCACAGGGTCACAGGATTGCCTTCTGGGGCCTGTGGCCGATTGGCAGCGGCAGACCCGACCTGTGGACCATCGCGCCGGATGGCTCCGGCAAAGTGCGTGTGACCGACGATGTCTCGTTCGACACGAGCCCCGCGTGGTCTCCTGACGGACGCTTTCTCTGGTTCGCCAGCGACCGCGGTGGCAGCCTCAACCTGTGGCGAGTCGCGATCGACGAAGTCACCGGGGCCGTCCTCTCGGAGCCGGAGCCGGTCACGGTTCCGAGCGGTTGGGCAGGTCAGTTGAGCCTCTCGGCGGACGGCCGCGGGTTCGTCTTCACCGCGCTCGATCGGCGCAACAACCTCGAGCGGATTGCGTTCGACCCCAACCGGGGCCTCGTGACGGGAGCTCCCGTCGCGTTGACACGCGGTTCGCGAATCTTCTCCTCGCTGTCCCCTTCTCCCGATAGCCGGTGGATTGCGCTTTCGAGCTTCGGCACGCCAGACGGCGTCTTCCTGATGCCTCGTGACGGTGGAGAGATCCGTCAGATAGTGGAAGGCGACAGCAAACAGGTGATGTGGCGTCCGGACGGACGCCAGATTACCTTCCTGTCGGATCGCGGTGGGACGGCTCAGATCTGGTCCGTTCGACCAGACGGCAGCGCGCTCACGCAATTGACCAATGCCGAAAAAGGCGCGGCGTTGCCAATCTGGTCGCCGGATGGCAAGCGGCTCATCGCCGGATGGGACGAGCCAAGTACGTTCGATGCGACAGCCGGGCCGCCGCTGACCATCGTGAGCCCTCTGCCACGCCCTCCCTCGGACGGTACCTTCTGGCCCTCGTCGTGGTCGCCCGACGGCCAGACGCTGGTGGGGTACGTCAACTTGAAGGAGGGGCTCTACGCGCGGGGGGTCCAGCTCCTGTCGGTCGACAGCGGCAGCTACAGGACCGTCGCGGCGGCGCTGACCCATCCGATCGCGGGGTCTCCTCCCATGTCTTCCTGGCTGCGAGACAGCCGCCGGCTGCTGCACGCCGGTCCCGCGGGCATCTATCTCATCGACGCCATCGCCGATCAGACGCGCCTGATCTGGCCGGCGCCCCCCGGCACACAACTCCAACAGCCAATAGCCGCTTCGGCGGATCGTGAGATCTACTTCCTGCACGGCGAACAGGAGGCCGACATCTGGGTCGCGAGCCTCGCGCGCGGCGCACGAGGATTTCAGTAGCCCTCACGAGGCTCCGCTTGAGACCGGCCGACAACCTTGACTCCTTCGGTGCAGATGCCGACTTTTCAACACGTCTGAGGCCAACCACGTCGAATCGTTCACGGGCGGCTCGTCGCCACATCCGCCACCCTCACCGCTAGATCGCGATTCGCCCGCGCCTCGTTCCCCGCACGATCCGCCGCGAGAATCCGCAGCGTATAGTCGCCCACCGGCAGCGAGGCGGTGTCCCAAACGCCCGTCGCGGCGACGCCACCGCGAAACGTGTTGGTGACGATGTAGAGGAAGCGCGTCGTGCGGCGTCCGTAGAACGGGATGCCGCTGCCGGGCGCGTAGATCAAGCGGGCTGTTTCGGGGTCCGCCGACAGGCGGTCGAAGCTCATCGTCTGGCGCGGCGTGTCGAAGCCAGCTGCGGGGGTTCGGTCGGCGGTCAGCACCTGAAACCCGAGCGAGTACAGCCCCAGCCGGCGATTCGGGCGATTGCCGTTCATCTGGTCCCACGCGTCGACGACGACCTGCACGCGGCCCGAGACAGTGAGCCGTCCCCGCTCGCGGCGCGTGAACGGTGTGCCCTGCTCGTCGAACAGCCTGATCCCGCCGCGAACGATCGTGGGCGGAATCGTGTCGTCTTGTTGCGGGAGCCTGAAGTTCAAGGGGTTGTGCTCCTCGCCAGGCCAGCCGACGGAGAGGTGCACGTGGTTGAACGCGTTGACGGTGCCGATGGTCTCACCGGCGCGGAACCTGGCGGCGCGCTTGACCCGCATCCGCACCAGCGTGCCGGCCAGGTCGAACGTGGGGACGAAGCGCTCGTCGTCGAACGGATCGTTCCTCCGGAGGCGACCGACGCGGATGTGGACGTAGGCGAGCGGGCCGATGCGCAGGGACTCTTCGAGCGCCCCGAAGTCCGTTGCCGCGATTGGGCTGAGCACGGCGCCGTCGCGGACGGCGATCACGCGCGTGCCCTCCTCGACGCGCACGTCGATGCCTGAGTGGAGGCGCTCGGCGGCGGCGCCGCGGGCTTCGCCGACCGTGCCGGCGATCTCGTGCGGACCGTCGATGGGCTCGACCGGCCAGAGGAGAGGCTGCCACCTGAACGCGTCGGCGTCGAAGGCGGGCGCTATCAAGGGCGAGGGCGGCGGTCCAAAACCCAGCCGCGATCGAGCGGCGACGAGACGGACGAGCGCGTTGCCGCGGTCCGCGACGATCAGACGGCCCGGGTGGTCGAGGGCCAGTCCCGACGGCCGTCGAAAGCGGGCGTCCTCGCCTGCTCCGTCGCGAAACCCAGGTGTCGATCCTGCGACCGTGCGGCTCGTGCCGTCCGGAGCGATCGCCACGATGCGCCCGCGATCATCGGCGACGTAGATCTCGCCACCGACTGGGCCGATGGCGAGGGCGACAGGGCGAACGAGCGGCGC
>JBQTIE010000122.1:0-44596 GCA_052389315.1 Acidobacteriota bacterium | reverse complement strand
GACCGCGAGGACCCCAGCGAAGCTCCGCCTGAGACCAAACTGTGGCATCTGTGCCGCGTTTGGTCCCCGTGGGGTCGTCGCTGGCGACGGTGGAGGCCTCAAACCGCCGAGAAAGTCTAGCGAGGCTCCGCCTCAGACCGCCGAGCATGTTGGGCGGTGAGGCTCCGCCTCGCTACTGGCAGTATTGGTTTTGCCCGGCCTCCGGCCGGGCGAGAGTCTTGAAGGCCGATTGAAAAACTTGACTCATTCGTAAGGATTCTCGGCCTTCAAGGAGCCGCGACGATCTCCGTGCGGTTCGGCTCCTCCCACGGCGGAAGCTTGAGGTCCTGCCCGAGCTGCGACAGCGGTTCATCGGCCTCGAACCCGGGCTCGATCGTCGCGACTTCGATCAGCACGCCGCCGGGCTCGCGCACGTAGATCGACTGGAAATACTGGCGGTCCATCACCGCGGTGACCTTGAACCCGTCGCGCTGCAGGTGGTCGCGGAGGGCTCGCTGCGAGTCGGCGTCCGCGATCGCGACGGCCACGTGATGGACGGTCCCTATCCCGTTTTCGGCTTGGCCCGCGTCGGGGTCGTGCACGAGGTCCAGGTGCCGGCCTGGCCCGCCGCCGTTGACGGCGAGTCGGATGCGTCCGGCCGTCTCGTTGGTCGCCTGAAAGCCGAGCCGGGCCGGGAAGGCCAGTGTTTCGGCGGGAGCCCGGATGAGCAGCGACACGTTGTGAAGGCCGCGGATGGCTGTCTCGGCTGACACGCCGTGAGCCGTCCGTCCCTCGCGAGCATCCTGCGTGCCGGCAACGAGCTCGATGAACAGTCCCGCCGGATCGGTCGCGACCAGCACCTCTTCACCGAAGCGAGGTGGCGCATCCTTGACGGCGACACCACCCGCCTCGAGGCGGCGTCGCCAGAAGGTCAGCGACCCCTCGGGTACCGACAACGCGGTCGTCACGACCTGACCGGCACCCTTGACGCCGGTCCGGACACCGCGGCCCTGATACGGGAACGTCGTCCAGATGGAGCCTGGCGTCCCGCGGTGGTCGCCGTAATAGAAATGGTAGACGTGCGGGTTGTCGAAGTTGACGGTCTTCTTGACCAGGCGCAGCGCGAGCAGCTCGAGACAGAAGTCCAGATCGGCCTGCGCCTGATCGACGGTGGCCGTCACATGGTGCAGGCCAAGGATCGGGTACGGCATGGCGCTTGGCTCGCGTCGCACAGCCGCGGAGACGAGTCGGTGACGGGTCAGCGACCCAGGAAACGTTCCAGGGCTTCGACGTCACCCTCGGCCAGCGCTTTGAACCGCAGCGCGCGCGGCGCGTTGCGGGCGGTGACGGCTTCCTGCGCGCGTGTCAGGTTCAGCTTCATCGCCTCGAGACGGGCGGAGATGTCCCCACGGAGGCCGAGCCCCTGCTGAGCCTGTTCACGCTGCATGACGTTGAGGCTGCGGGTGACCGCGGCACCGCGGATGATGAGCTGATCGATTTCGGCCTCGAGCTCTTCGAAGTCCACCTGCCCTGCCGCTTGCGCTGGCGCGGCCGGTTCCGCGGCGGCGGTCGTGCCCGTCGATGGCGATGCCGCGCCGGAGGCTTGGCGGTCGGCTTCGCGCGCGAAGGCTCGCGAGACCGCCTGCCGTGCGGCCTTGCCAGTTGGCACAGGCCGGCCGGCGCCGCGGGCCGTCGCAGCAGGCAGCGCCTGCAGCTCACGAGACGTGCCTGCCGGCGCCCCCGTCTCCGCCTCTGGAGCCGCACCCGGCGATGACGGGGCGGAGAGCGCAGGCGCGGCAGCGCCGGTCGCAGCCGTCGTGGACGACGGCTCGGCCGCGGCAGTCGATGTGGTGGCCGGGGCCGGCGTGGCCGGCGTCGCGGGACTCGTGGCGGCCGACGGCGCATCCGTCGTCGCGGCACTGGCCGAAATCCCCCCTGGCGTCGAGGCGGCAGCCGGCGAGACGGCAGACGCGTCGGCCGCGGCGGGCATCGGCAGCGGCGGGCTTTCGGCCTCACCGCCTGGATCCGCTTCGGCGCGTCCGATGTACAGCCCCGCGCCGACCAGGGCGCCGATCACGAGCACGGCGCCGAGCGCGACGTAAACGGCCGGATGGCCCGACTTGGCCGCCGGCGGCGGCATGCCGGGCATGTCCGGCGGGATGGCCGCGGCGACCGGCACCGGAGGCACACCCTTCGGCGGAAGGACCGTGACGGCGGTGGGCGTCGCAGACGCGGCCGCACGCGGGGCCGTCGCGGACGTGACCGGCCCGCGCAGACCCGCGATCGTCGTGGACGCGGTTCGCAGGGCGTTCAGCGCTTCGCGGAACTCCCGCGCCGACTGGAACCGATCCTCGGGCGCTTTCGCGATCGCCTTGAGGATGATGGCGTTGAGCTCGGGGGCGAGCGAGCGATCCAATTCGATCGGCGGACGCGGCGCCTGATTGAGGTGCGCCACCATCACCGCGAAATCGCTGTCGGCCTCGAACGGGCGCTGACCCGTGACCAGCTCGTAGAGGGAGATGCCCAGCGAGTACAGGTCCGACCGCGCATCCGTGGTCTCGCCGTTGATCTGCTCGGGAGACATGTAGCTCAACGAGCCGGTGGTCGTCCCCGCCGCGGTCAGCGTCTGGTCATTGCGGGACCGCGCGATGCCGAAATCGGTCAGCTTCACGACGCCGTCCGGCGTCACCATCATGTTGGCCGGCTTGATATCCCGATGGATGACGTGCTGCCCGTGCGCGTACTGCAGGGCCTCGAGCGCCTGGTCCACATAGGAGAGGGCGTCGTCTGTGGACAGGCGGCCACGCTTGACGCAGTTGGCGAGCGACTCGCCCTCGACGAACTCCATGATCATGACCAGCTCGTGCTCGGTGCTGAGGGCCGTGCGCAGCTGGGCGATGTTGGGATGATTCAGCGCGGCCAGCAGCTTGATCTCCCGGATGAAGCGCGCCGCGAGGTCCTGCCGCCCGACGAGGTCCGGCAGGAGAACCTTCATGGCCTCCACGCGGTCGGAGATGACGTTCCGCACCCGGTAGACCCGGCCCATGCCGCCGCGGCCGATCTCTTCCAGAACCTCGTAGTCGCCGATACGTTTGGTTGGTTCCATGGTCAGTCGTCCTGGCTTCGACGCGAATCACGGGCAGGCTCGCGGGGGGAAGGCCCTTGAAAATTATGCGCTCAGGGGGACCTCCGCGCAACAACCATCGCCGCCGGGCGTGACCGCGCACATTCGGGAACCTTCGGGCACTGGTGCGTTGACACTGCAACGACGCCACCCGTACAATCCGGCCGCCACCAGCACTCGGAGAAGGTGAAACCCATGAAACCATCGAAGAGCCTCGTTTGCCTCACTGCTGCCCTGAGCGTTGTCGCCATCGGGCTGGACGCCCAGGCGCCGGCGTCTTCGTCGGCTCGCAAGCCTCGCATCGCCATCCTGGATTTCGACTACGCGACCGTCTACAGCAACGTCGCCGCAATCTTCGGCCAGAACATCGACGTCGGAAAGGGGGTCACCGATCTGCTCGTGAACTACCTCGTGAAGGAAGGCAGCTTCTCGATCATCGAACGGCGGGTCCTCGACAAGCTCCTGGCCGAACAGAACTTCTCCAATAGCGATCGCGCGGATTCGACCTCCGCGGCCAAGATCGGTAAGCTCCTCGGTGTCGACGCCATCGTCGCCGGCAGCATCACTCAGTTCGGCAACGACACCAAGAGCACCGGCGTCGGCGGCATCGGCGGCGGGCTCGGCCGCGTGGGCATCGGCGGCTTCAACCAGAAGCAGAGCAAGGCGATCGTCGGGCTGACGGCCCGCATCATCAACGTCGATACGGGTGAGATCCTGGCGGTCGCCGAGGGCATGGGCGAGTCCAAGCGCACCAGTACCTCGCTTGCCGGGGGTGGCGGCGGCTGGAGTGGATTCGGTGCAGGCGGCGTCAATTTCGGCGCCAGCGATTTTCAGAACACCATCATCGGCGAGGCGGTGAAGGCCGCGGTCGAGAAGATGAGCACCTCAGTCGTGTCCGGCCGAACCAACGTTGCCGTCCGCCAGGTGACGATCGAAGGGCTCGTGGCCGCCGTCGTGGGCTCGCAGGTCATCCTGAACGTCGGAGGGAATGCCGGGGTGAAGGTGGGAGACCAGTTGAGCGTCGAGCGTGTCTCGCAGGAAATCAAGGATCCGGCGTCTGGCAAGGTCATTCGTCGGATGACCTCGACGGTCGGCGTCGTTCGCGTGGTCGAAGTGGACGCCACCTCCGCCGTTGCTGACGTCGTGTCAGGCACCGGCTTTCAGGTCAAGGACATGGTGAAGAGCAAGCAGTAGAAACACGAAGTGCGGTGCAGGGGCCCACGCACCCCTGCACCGCACCGATCACCGCTCGAGCACCGCGCCCGAGCGCCTAACGCACTCGACGCACCCGCTCTGCTACCACCTCACCTGCCCGCCCACGCGGAACTGCCGACCCTGGAGCACGCTCGCCGGTAGCTTGTAAGCGGCCGTGTCGAAGTTGGTGGACCGAACGGCCGTGAACACATTGCTGTTGGTCGCGTTGAAGATGTCGAGCTGTCCCTGCAGGCGATAGTTGCCAATCTGGAACCACTTGGCGAAGCTGAGGTCGATCTGGCGCCACCGCGGCAGGAACTCGGTGCCCGCCGCCACCAACGGCAACGTCAGCGACGCCGAGGTCAACTGCGGCGTGCCGGCCGGGAAGACCAGTTGCCCCGCCGGGCAGGGCGCCGGACAGTTAGCCGGGTAGCGGGTGGTCCGCTGGAGGAACCAGTTCGTGCCCACCGGACTGCCCGTGTCGCCATACCCCGGACCGCTGATCTTGTTCCCGGCGGTCGTCGTCAGGCCGAGCGGACGACCGGCAGAATCCTGCCATGCCGCACTCACAGAAATCCCCCAGGGCAGGGGATAGGTGCCCGACAGCTTGAAGGTCGGCCGATAGGGGATGTCATTCTGGCTGTCGTCACAGTAGAACAACATGTTCGGATCGTCCGGCTCGTCGCAGATGTTGCGGAGGTTGCGCTCGGTCACGAACCCGCCGAACAACATCGCCCCGCCCGAGAGCCGTGCATTGACCGTCAGGTCGAACGCGTTGTAGACGTGGCTACGGTCGCTGGAATTCGTGTCGAAGTTCTCGACGCGTGGGAGCGCCGACGTCGTCACATCGTGAATCGTCCACGGCTGTCCCGTGATCGGGTGGAACACGTTGTACGGCTGGTAGTCGTTCATCGTGCGGAGCAGGTTGTCGGTGACCCGCAGGTTGTGGAACGAGCGCCGGTACCAGTTGGCGCTCATCGACACGCGCGAGATGATCTCGTGCTGGATCCCAGCCGTCGTTTCCACGTTGTTCACCCGCTTGAAGTTCGGATCCACGGTGTTCAGCCGGGGTGTGCCGAAGGTGGCCGGCAGCTGCGCGAAGTTGATCTCGCACCCGGGGGTCAGATAGACACACCCGCGGTCGCCCTGCGCGATGTCGTCGGAGTTGAGATCCGTCCAGCTCAGCGTCTGCGCCTGCACCCGAAGCGGGTTGTAGTTGTTGGCGAAGAACGTGGTCCTCGACTCGTTGTACCGATTCAAGCCGAACTTCAGCGCGGTCTTCGCGTTCCCGAACAGGTCGTACACCACCCCGAACCGCGGTGAGGGGTCCTTCCACGTGGGCATCGGAATCGCCTCGAAGCGACGCTCGCCGATGAAGCGGCCCGCGGGCGAGGTCGCCGCGGACACCTCGTGCTTGAGGTATTCCCAGCGCAGGCCGTAGTTCACCGTCAAGCGATTGAGCGTCCAGGAATCCTGGGCGAACAGGCCCCAGTCGGCGAGCAGCGTGTCCAGGTAGCGGAGCGGCGTGTTGTACACCGTCACCTGATTGGCCACGCCGTTGGCGTAGACCTGCTGCAGGTCGGCGTTGGTATCGCGCGTGTTCTCATACGGCCCCCAACTGCGCTGGAACCCGACCTTGATGTTGTGGGAGCCGGTGACATAGGAGGCCGCCGCCCCGATGTTGTAGCGGTCCGGGTAGCGGCCGCCCTGGCCAGAGCCAAACCCGTTCCACAACGTCGCGCGGAGAGAATCGCGCCGGCTGGCTCCCGCCAACCACCCAGGGGTGCCGCGCTCCTGGTTCACGCCCGGCTGGTTCACGATGACGTATTGCTCGTAGTTCATCGAGAAACCGGCTTCGACCAGCAGCCGGCTGCTCATCGTGCTGGTCCACTTCAGCACGGCGTCGTTGTAGAGCGGCGAGGTCCAGATCTGGGAGGCGGTCACCGCGTCGGTGCCGGCGTTCATGCCGTGGCCGCGGGCCTTGTCGATTTCGTCGAAATACGCGCTGATCTTGTTCCGCGGGCTGACCTGCCACGTCAGCCGGAGCACCGCGCTCTTGATCTGCTGGTCGTCGATGCCCTGCTCGCACGCGATTGTGCTGATGACGCAGTCGTAAACGTTTCTCCCCGCGGGCACCACATAAGTGCCCGCGATCGGTGCGTGAACGCCCCAGTGCCGTGCCGAGCCGTAGAACCAGAGCTTGTCCTTCTTGATGGGTCCGCCCATCCCGAAGTTGAAGTCCCAGATCTTCGTGATCTTGTCGGTGTTGTTGAGCCCGAGGCCGCGAAGCTTGGCGTCCAGGTTGTTCGTTTGCCAGGATCCGTCCGTCCACGCCCCGAAGAACGACCCGCTGAACTGGTTGCCGCCATCCCTCGGCACGATGTTGACCCGGACGCCGCCCGGTGACACGTCCGCTCCCGCTCCCGCCGTCTGGTACGTCATCTCCTGAATGAAGGCGTTGTTCACGTACTGCTGGACCGCACCGTCGCCGTCCAACCCGTTGATCATCATCCCGTCCACCTGGACGATGTTGTTGGCCGAGGTCAGACCCCGGGTGGACATGTAGGTCTGCTGCATGGCGCGCGAGCCGCCCACGTCAGGCGCATTGAGACTGATCCCGGGCATGAGCTGGGCCATCGCATAAATGCTCCGACCAGTCGGTAGCGCGTCAAGCGCCTCACGGGTCAGCACCTGCACACGCGCCGTGCTCGACACGTCCACGACCGGCGATTCGCCGGTGACCGTGATCGTCTCCTCGAGCACTCCGACCCGCATTTCCACGTTGAGGGTGGCCGTGAAGTCCGTCGGCAGCTCCACCTGGTCTCGGACGAACGTATTGAAGCCGGCAAGCGTGAATGCGACCCGATACAGCCCGGGGCGCAGGTCCACGATCGCGAACTGACCCTGCTCGTTGGTGGTGGCCACCCTGACTTTCTCAATCAGGACGGGACTGGATGCTTCGACCGTCACGCCGGGGAGGACTGCTCCGGACGTATCCTTGACCGTGCCTGAAATGGCACTTTGAGCATGCGCCGCAGTGGGGAAAAACGCCGCGCATGCAAGCGTCAACAACGCGGACGCTGCAATGCCGCCAGTTCTCTTCATAACGGGGCTCCTTCGAGACAAAGCAATCAACGACGTAAGGCACACAAACAGACACCCTCACGGACAGGCCCGCTGCAAGGGCGCGTGCCCGGACACCCACCCAGAGTGGATGGAGGGTAACCCCGCCGTTCCGGTCAGTCAACACATTCCCGAAATGGATGGGTCAAACGCCCGGGCCGAAGCCCCGTGCCGAGTCAACTCGTCCCACAACTGCGGGATCGCCTTGTTCAGGCGTCACGTCACGGCGGGCGTCGTACGGCCCACTCCGACAAACCAAACCTCCGGCCTATTGCGACCCCGGCGGCCGCACGACGATGTTGGGTACCCCTCGCCCCCGCATCAACTCGTTGAGCGCTTTCACGTCTTTGCCCAGAAGGGCGTCGAACGCCCCGCGCCTCGCCTTGAGCCGCTCGTCCAGCACCTTCTGCACTTCGAGTTGCTGGTCGGTGGGGCGGAAATCCCCGGAGGCCAACCCGTTGGCCAGGTAGCCAATCTTGCTGAGCAGCTGGCTCCCCCAGCGCACACCGTCCTGGCCCCGCCCGGTCAGGCGCAGCTCAACCAGGTCGCTCTCCAGGTCGATCAGGCGACGCTCGAGCGCTTCGGCCGGCTGAAGCACTTCGGAATCCGCCAGCACCTGTCGCAGGTTTTGAATCTGCGCTCTCACCAGCTCGATCTGGTTGACGAGGTCGGCGGCCACGTCGAGGCTGCGGCCCAGCTCCGCCAGTGTCTTCATCTGCTCCTTGATGTCCGCCTCGGTCCCCGCTGAGTTCGGGTCCTTGCGCACCTCGAGTTTTTGCGTCAGGACCTTGCCGCCGACGCTCAGGCGGACGGTGTAGGCCCCTGGAGGCATGAGCCATGACAGCCGACCCGCGCCTTGAGCCGGCCGCGTCCCATCAGGTCCGACCCGCACCTCGGGCGCGTAGGCCGGGCTGGTCCGCATCCGCACCTCCCGCGTCGGTTCGTTGCGCAAGTCCCAGGAAACGCGGTTCAGGCCCGCCGCCCTCGGGGCATTCAGCGTGCGCACCACCTGATTCTGCCCGTCCAGGATAGACACGGTGACGGGCCCGGCGGGCGACGCTTTCAAGTAGTAGTTGATGGAAGCCCCGTAGGGGGGGTTGTCACCCACCGTCGGATCGTTTTGCGCCGAGGCGTCCTGCGTGATGTCCCGGAAGCGATACGCCGGACGCGGCGGGAACAGGTGCACGTCCGCGCCCAGCACTTGCGGTGTCAGCTGCTGCAGCGGCGTGACGTCGTCCAGAATCCAGAAGCCGCGGCCGTAGGTCCCGATGACGAGGTCGTTGAAGTGCTCCTGGACCGTCATCCAGTACACCGGTGCGTGCGGCATGTTCGTCTGAAGCGGCTGCCAGTTCTCGCCATCGTCGAACGACACGTAGATGGCGTTTTCCGTCCCGAGATAGAGCAGCCCCCGCCGCACGGGATCCTCGCGGATGCAGTGTGCGTAGCTCAGCATGCTCTTGGGAATGCCGTTGACGATGGCGCGCCAGGTGCGCCCGTAGTCGCCGGTCTTGTAGACGAACGGATCGCGGTTGTTCACCTGGTGAAGGTCGACGGTCAGGTACGCCGTGCCCGCCTCGTAGCGAGAGGGCTCGATGTTGCCGACCGTGCCCCACGGCGGAAGCCCGGTGATGTTCCTGGTCACGTTCGTCCACGTTTTGCCGTTGTCGCGGGTGAGCTGCACCTGGCCGTCGTTGGTGCCGGCCCAGATCAACCCTTTCTCCAGGCGCGACTCGGCGATGGCCATCACCGCGAACGCGTATTCGACACCGATGTTGTCGCCGGTCAGGCCGCCGGAGAACTGCTGCCGGGTCTTGTCGTTGCTGGACAGGTCGGGGCTGATCACCTCCCAGCGCTGGCCGCGATTGGTCGTGCGATGCACGTGCTGGCTCCCCACGTACACCGTGTTGCGATCGTGCGGTGACATCGTGAGCGGCGTCGTCCAATTGAAGCGGTAGCGCAGCTCGGCTGGTGGACCGTTGAGCTGCTCGGGCCACACTTCGACGTTCCGGGCCTGACGCCGGCTCTCGTCGTAGATGGCCACGATGCCGCCGACGCTGCCGGAGCCGGAGGCGCTCGACCAGATCAGGTTCGGATCGACGGGATCCGGCGTCGCCCAGCCGCTTTCGCCGCCCGCCACCGTGTGCCACATGCTGCGCGGGATCGTGCCGCCCACGCGGCTGTTGCTCGGTCCGCGATACGAGGGGCCGTCCTGCTTGTTGCCGTAGACGTAGTACGGCACCTGGTTGTCCACCGTCACGTGGTACATCTGAGCGTTCGGCAGGCGGTTGCGGTACCACGTCCGACCGCGATTGTTCGAGATCGAGAAACCCTGATCGTGTCCGACGATCATGCGGTTGGCGTTGGTCGGATCGATCCACATGTCGTGGTGATCGCCACCCGGCGCCCGGGGACCACTCTGCTGCACGAGCGTCTCTCCGCCGTCCAGCGACACGCTGTAGCTGGCGGTCAGGAAGTACGCCTCGTTCTCATCGTTTGGCGAGAGGAAGATGTGGCCGTAATAGTGGGCTCGTCCCATGGCGTTGCGGTCGTAGCTGACGACGCGCCAGTTCCGGCCGCCGTCCTCGGAGCGCCAGACCTGGCCGCGTTCGGTCTCCTGCCCTTTCCATGGCACGCCGTCGCCGGTCTCGATGAGCGCATAGACGCGATCGGGGTTGGATTGGGCGATGGCGACCTTCACCTTGCCGACGTCCCGTGTGGGAAGTCCGGCCCCCCGGAGCCGCGTCCAGGTGGTGCCGCCATCGGTGGACGTGAACAGGCCGCTGCCCGGGCCCCCGCTTTCCCGGCCCCAGGTCTTGATGTCGATCTGCCACATTCCCGCAAACAGCTTCCGCGGGTTGCTCGGGTCCATCGCCAGTTCCGAGCAGCCGGTGTTCTCGTCCACGAACAGCACGCGGTCCCACGTCTTCCCGCCGTCCATCGTCCGGTAGACGCCGCGCTCCTGTTGCGGGCCATAGGCGTGCCCGACCGCACACGCCAGCACGACGTCGGGATCCCGGGGGTGCACGATGATGCGGGCGATGCGCCCGGTCTGCTCCAGCCCCATCCGGTTCCAGGAGCGGCCCGCGTCGGTGGACTTGAAGAGGCCTTCGCCGACCGAAATGTGGCTGCGGATGCAGGCTTCGCCGGTGCCGGCCCAGACCGTGCTCGGGTCGGAAGGCGCAACGGCGATGTCTCCAATCGAATGCACGGGCTGGCCGTCGAAGATCTGTTCCCAGGTCACGCCGCCGTCGGTGGACTTGGCGATGCCACCCGAGGCCGAGCCCGCGTAATAGACGAGCGGATCCCCGGGCACGCCGGCCACGGCGCTGATGCGATTGCCCTCGGGCCCGATGTGGCGCCAGGCAAGCCGGCTGTATAAGTCGGCCGTCACGCGAGCGGCCGGCTGGGCCACTCCAGTGACGCTGGACGCGGTCACGATACTTGCCAGGCTGAGAAGCGCGACGGTTGCCGGTCTCATGGGATCCTCCATCAGATTGGCGGGATATGGGGCGTCAGGTGCGTCGGGTTCCGTCCGCTTGCTGGATCAGGTGAACCACCGTCGGCCGCCCGGGGGTGCCTGAACAATCGGGGCAGCATCGCTCGGGGCTATCAGGCGCGCTCGTGAACGTGCGGGGCACGAGCACTCGTGCCCCACCCCCTCACGCACCTGGCGCACCTATCGCGCCCGTACCTCTCGCACTTGCACCTGACGCACCTAGGAGCCTTGACGGCCCCGAAGTGTTGACCAGATGAGTCAAGTTTCTCCGTCAAGGCGACTGCCCCGCCGGAGGCGGGGCAAGACGACAACTGGCTAGCGAGCGGCGCACCCGGGCGGGCCCGGGACACATCGCGTCAGAAACTGTCCCGCCAAACGGGGTAGTTTCTTGGGAGGCCCTACTCATGTCACATGTTCGACGGTCTGAGGCAGGGCCTCGTTAGAACTTGTACGTCACCGTGAGCTGGTATGCCCGCGGCGGGTGGCGGTTGAACCGCGACAGGTAGAGCGGACTGTTGAGCCGATTCGCCCCGTCGTTCCATTGGGTGTGCGCGCCCGTGTTGAACAGGTTGAACAGGCCCAGCGACGTTTGAATGGTGCGGTCGCCGAACTTGAAGTCACGGCCCAGCTGGAGTTGGAGGAAGCGCGCCGTTTCGTTGCGCACCTGCCCGTCAGACCGCGTCCCGTAGGCGAACCGCCACGATGTGGCGAGCGGATTGGGCTGCGTGGTCCCGTTGGCGAGCCTGATGGTGGCGGGTCCGAAGGTCGGGTCACCCGCCGCCATCTGCGTCACGACCGGGCCCAGGTATCCGCCGGCCTGGATGATGTAGCTGGCCGACACCCGGACATCCCAGGGCGCGAAGTACTGGCCGGCCATCCGCACCGAGTAGGGTCGGTAGGCAACACCCGATTCCCGGCCTCCGCCGTTCAGGCTGTTGTCATCGCCGTTGCCGAACAGATGCGACGACAAGTCGCGGTTGTTCGCGAACGCATCGGGCTGGATGAACCGCGCCGGGTCGGTGGGATTCCACGTGCCATCAAGGTGCTGAAACTGGCGCGTCCCCGTGAGCACGACCTGGAAGTCTCTCGACAGGTTCTTGGCGAGAATGGCCTCCCAGTTGGTGACCACCACCGTGCTCCAGGCCGCATTGGTCTGCTGCATGACCATCCCCTGGTTGGGATCCACCCGCCCGAAGCCGGCAAACGGCTGGAACGGCACGGCCGGATAGATGCCATTGATGTCGATCTCGCCGTAGGCGTCACGGAAATACCGGCGGTTGAACGAGACATCGAGGCTGAGCTGGCCCGGGAACTGGCGGGCGAAGCCGACGGCGTACTCATCGATGAACGGCTGGTGGAGATCGGAGTCGAACGCCAGGCGGTTGATCGCCGCCGTCGCGGCCGGCGTGATCACCTCGGTTTCGAAGTTGCCGTCACCGTCTGCGTCGTAGATGTTGCGCGTCAGGCGACGTGAGGTCGGCCCGAAGGTGGTGATCGGGTCGCGCCCGTTGACCTGCTCGTGGACCCGGCCGTAGAAGGCCCGCACGACGTTGCGAGCATCAGAAGTGAGCAGGAAGGCGCCACCGACACGCGGGCCGACATTCGTGCTGTTCATCCGCTCCACCTGGAAGATGTCATCGAAGCGGCGGACGAGGTCCGCACGGACGCCCGCATTGATCGTCAACCGCGGATGGGGCTTCCACATGTCCTGGACGTAGAAGGCGATGTCCCGGTCGCGCGCGGCCGTTGTCTGGATCTCAATCGGAGAGATGAACTGCCGCTGAAACGCCACCAGGCCGGCTGCCGGGTTGTTCGGGTCGCGCTGCCGCACGCGCTCCAGGACGAACCCGTCGTTGAGCGCCCGGTTGAACACGTCGCGCTCCAGGCTGGGCGCCGCCCAGATGCCCGTCTTCAACTCGTGCGACCCCGCCCAGCCTTCCTTGTAGTACGTCAGGTCCCCTCGCAGGACCAGCATGGACGACGGCGAGATGCTGAGGGTCTGGGCGTTGTTCATCGTCACGAGCCGTCCCGTGCCCGTCGGGAGTCCTTGGGAGATGCGGGTGCTCTGATGGACCTCGACCTGGGGCCCGAATCCCGGGAAGTTCTCGTAGGTGTCCACATCGGCTCCGCCCTTGTTGTTGTACGAGGCCTGGAAGCTCGTCTGGAGCCGATTGCCCCACACCGAGTTCAGCTTGACCTGATACAGGGACCCACCGGTGCCACGCGGGTTGATTTGATGGGTCTCTCGCTCTCGGTCGCTCGAGAATCGGTTGCGATCGTTCTGCCAGTACCCCGACAGCTCGTGCTGGCCCATCTGCGTGGTGAGCTTGACGAACGGCTGCTTGCTCTTCGAGAAGTTGTCGAAGGGTTCGAAGTCGGACCGGAACCCGCGCAGAAACGCCAGGTCCTGTGTCGTGCGGCTGATGCCGTTCAGGAGATCCGCATAGCGGTACGTCCCGTAGAACCACACGCGGTCGCGAATGATGCGGCCCCCGAGCGACACGTCCCACTGATTGACCTTCTGGAAGGTCGGCAGGCCACCCGGCGCGGCACCACCCTGCGTGTTGTCGCCGTTCCAGTCGAGCGGCTGGAACGAATACATCACCGAGCCCTTGAGCTGGTTCTGGCCGCGCGGCGTGACGACGTTGAGGACGACCCCGGTGCTGAGGGGCGTCGACGCATCAGCGCCGCCGAGCTTGATCTCGACGTCCTGGATGGTGTCGCCGCCCATGCCCATCGAGTGCGCCGCCGAGTCGATGTAGGCGGACGCCGGCGCGCCCTCGAGCTGAAACGCATGCGCGTAGATGTGCGAGCCGCGGAAGTAGTAGGCCCGCCGGCCCACACCGTCGTCCACGTTGCGCGACCCGACGCCCGGCGCGAGGTCCAGGGCGTCGCTGAACAGCCGGCGCGACGTGACCGGCGCGGCGCGCACGAGCTCGCCGTCGATGTTCAAGACGCTCGTGGGACGACCCGTTTCGATCATCGGCGAGTCGCCCGTGACCGTCACGGTCTCCTCCAGGGCGCCGATCTTCAGCTGGACGTCGACCGAGAAGGTCGTCCCCGCCCGCATGATGATGCCTTCGCGGCGGTAGGTGGCAAAGCCCGCCAGCTCCGCCGTGATCGCATACGTGCCCGGCGGCAGGTTCAACAGGCGGTAGTAGCCGCCGCTGTCGGTGACGGAGGTCACCGGGTTGAGGAGCGCGGGGCTGAGGGCCGTGACCGTGACGCCCGGCAGCACACCGCCCTGGTCGTCGCGCACGTAGCCCCTGAGACTGCCGTCACCGGTCTGTGCCTGGACCGGCAACGCGACGACAACGACTCCCGCTGTGAGGAATGCTCTGACAAGCCAACGACCCATGTCCGCCCTCCTTATCCGCAAACCGCGACGTGGCCGCACCAAAGCCGCACGAAAAAGGACCGCCAAAGGACCCGATTGAATGCTGGGACTCTACTCCTCTGGTGCGCACGAATCAATCATCTGGCGAGGCTCCGCCTCGGACCGTCGAGCAGGCCAAGGCGTGGCCTCGCCAGGGGCAGAACTGGCGTCCCGGCCTCCGGCCGGGCGAGAAAACTTGACTCGAGGGGTTGGAAAGCTGCCGAGGCAAGTTTTCTGGCAGCGTGGTCCTGGACTCGAGGTCGGAAAAGACCAACCCGCGGTCGATGTTCAGCGGGCGAACTGAATGAGGTAGCGGGATTTTCCGCCGATGAAGAACCGGGCTGTCTCGCCGGCCGTCCGGTCGGTGCCGACCCCTGGCTCGAGTCCGAGCACCTGCGGATACCAGTCGCCGCCGTCCAGCAAGCGCTTCGGCGTGGACCAGGACTCGGGGGCGTCCAGCTCGCGGCCGAAACTGACGTAGATGCCCGACTGCGTCCACGCGCTGTCCTCGGCGCGGTTGAGGAGCATGACATACCGTTCCAAGTACGAGTTCCAGTGAATCGACGGCCCCCAGAACGCATCGACCACGTCCGACTCGTGCCATCCAACCGCGACCGGCAGCATCGGGAAGCCCGGCGCGTAGGCGAACGCTTCGACATCTCCGTCGCGTTCGCGACGAGGCGGCAGCCAGACCTGCCCGCCCTGCCACACCGCGATCCTGCCTGTCGGACGATCGCGATCGGCCCACGCCAGTCGGGCCGCAGAGACGCCCTGCGCCCGTTCGGGACGGCCATACTGGCTGAAATAGAAGTAGACGTCCTGCTTGTCGTGATCGAGCAGGACGCTGAAGTCACCGACGCCTCCCGCGAAGTACACGTTCTTGCTCGAGCAGTCGTGGGAATCGACCGGCGCTTCGAGGACGACCCCCAGATCCACCCACGTCCGCCCGAAATCCTGCGACCTCGCGGCGCCGATTCGAGGGATGGCCCGGGTGTCTTCGGGACACCACGCGCCCGCGGGCCATTCGTTGTGGTAATAGCCGTACCAGGTGCCATCCACGTCGGGCACGATCGCCTCGAGCCAGACGCCCCATCCCGGGTGCTGCAGCAGCTCGATTTCGCCCAGATCGGTCAGCTCCTCCATCGACAGACCCGCATGCCTCCTGGTATGCCCGTCGATCGATGTGAAGACAAACAGCCCGAGCTCTCCCCCGTCCAGCGCCCAGACGGCCGGACTGTTGCTGTCGGCTTCACCTGGAAAGACCAGCAGCGGTGCCGGAATGAGGCTGGCGGACGGCTCGCGTTCCGTCGTCTGCAGCGCCGCCGCCGTCGAAAGCTGCTGCGGCCACAGGACGAGCGAGGCCAGCACGCCGAGAGCTGCCAGGATGGGAAGCGTCACGGGTCGATCGCGAAAAGCGGGATCGGGAGGGGGGTCCGACGTGGCGCCACAGGAGCAAACAAGCCGTCTTATTCTATCGCACCTGCTCGTCCTCGGCCCGAGCCGCGTGCACTCGACCGCACGTCGTTCAACGACCAGTCGTAGTCGAGATACGCGATGTCCACGGCCCCTTGCCGTGCCACGGCGGCCAACTCGGCCGGACCATACCGGACGATCACGCCGAGGATCGCACGCTCCTTCGGGCGTCGCGCCACGGGCACGAGCGGCGCGTACTGGTCGATGAAGTCGTCGCCGTACCAGTCGAACAGCCTCGACACTCGAAGCCGCGCCTTGGACAACTGCGCCCCTTCGGCGCTTCCCACGTAAATCCGGGCCGCTTCGTCCAACTGGGCGTCGAGCGTGGCGGCAGTGTAGGGAACTCTCGCGAGCGGCGGGCAGCTCACCGACGCGCAGTTGATCGCGAAATGGATCCGGGCATCCCTGAAGGCGGGCCGCAGGATGCCATGTTCGATTTCATCGAGCGTGAGCGAGCGGCCAGCGGCGCCCCACTTCAGTTTGGTCCACACGCCGTCGATCTGTCGGATGCTGTTTGGCGGCTGAAACGAGAACCAGCGGTTGCGAATCGGATAGTGATCCACGACGGCGCGCAGCGTGAGGACATTGTAGGCGTTAATCCAGAATGCGAGCCGCTCGTGGTGCGTCCAGTCGGGCTCCGCGCGGGCCGCTTCCGACGCCAGGTCCGCCACGGCGCGGTCGAGCAGCCCGCGTTCGCTCTGGAGCTGGGCATAGTCCACCCCCGCCGGCTGCGCGTGCCGGCCGAGCACCATGGCGTACTCGGCATAGGAGTGGTCGAACTCCGCCACGCCCGCAAGAAGTGGCGCCGCCAGCACCATCCACGATGCACCCGCCAGGATCCTCGGCACCATGTCTCGGTCTTACGAATTCCTTCGTCGGCCACCCCGGGCCCGTTACCACCTTTTCCCGACCGCGGTGGAGGCAATCGGAAGCATACTGTCACGTCACGGAGATGACGCGATGATCCGGTTTTCAACCCGCCGACCATTTCTGCCCGCCGCACTGCTGCTCTCGCTCGCGCTGACGATGGTGCCCTGGCACGCCCGGCTCACAGCTGAGCAGTCGTCAGCCGGTGCCGCGCCGGGCGCACCGCCTCGGTTCCAGGTCGATCCCGCCTGGCCACGCGAGATGCCCAAGCTCTGGATCATGGGCGCCGTGACCGGCGTCTTCGTGGACGCGAAGAATCACGTGTGGGTGACCCACCTGCAGGAAACTCTGACAGAAGAAGAGACGTCGGCGGTACAGAAGCCCCCCATCGGCACTTGCTGCGTGCCCGCTCCGACGGTGATCGAATTCGATGCTCAGGGCAACGTCGTCCAGGGCTGGGGCGATCCTTCTCAGGACATTTCCGTGTACCCACGCAACCCGCACGGCATCTTCGTCGATCACAACGACTTCGTCTGGATCGGCACCTACATGCATCACCGCGTCATGAAGTTCACGCGAGACGGCAAGCACGTCATGACGATTGGGACCTACGAGAAGACCGGAGGCAGCGCAGACCAGCACCTGCTGGGCGGCCCCGCCGGCATCTGGGTCGACCGCAAGACCAACGAGGTGTTCATCGCCGACGGCTACCGCAACAGGCGTGTCGTCGTCCATGAGGGCGCCACCGGCAAGTACCTCCGGCATTGGGGCGCCTACGGCGAAGCCCCGGACGACACCTACAAGGCGGCGCCGAATCCGGACGGCCCGCCGCCCAAGCAGTTCTCGACCGTTCACGGGCTCACCGGATCACGCGACGGGCTTATTTACGTGGCCGACCGGCGCGGCAATCGCATTCAGGTGTTCGAACAGAGCGGCAAGTTCGTGCGGGAAAAGATCATCGCGCCCCGGACGCTCGCGTCCGGCTCGGCATTCGTCATCGTGCTGTCGCCGGATCCGGCGCAACAGTGGCTGTACCTGGCCGACGGGACCAATCACAAGATCTGGATCTTGCGTCGAAGCGATCTGGAGATCGTGGGAGAGTTCGGCCGGGGCGGTCGTCAAGTGGGCCAGATGCTGCGGCCACATGGCATGAGCATCGACACGACGGGTAACTTGTACGTCGGGGAAGCGTCCACGGGACGACGGATACAGAAGTTTGTGCCCCAGGGTGCGGGGCGCCGGTAGACGCGCCAGCGGTCCGGACTTGTGAGAACCGTGTCAAGGTGTTGCCGGGGCGCGCCCCGCAGGGGGTGAGGAAGCCATTCGGTACACGCGCACGCGATAGTCGCCGCGCGCCAGGGCCTCGCGAGCCTCCGGCGTCTGTCCTTCGAACCCGTACGCCGGAAACGTCAGCCAGTGAGGGCCATCGTACAGCCTCTGGCTCTCGGCGCCTTCCTCGGCGATCGACGGCCGCGGCAGCGACGGCGCACCGTGGCAGAAGTTCAGCAGCAGAAGGTTGCTGTCAGTCGTGTACGGATACCCCGTGGCGCGATCCAGCGGGCCTGGTGACGCGTACCACATCCCGACCGTGAACTCACAGCGCATGCGATCCTCAGTCAGCCGCTTCGAATCGATGCCGAGCGAGTACAACACATCAGGCGGGTACGCGAGCCGATAGTACGCGGCGGCCCACCCCACCCACGAGACAACGGCCACTGCGACGGCGGCCGTGCAGGCCAGGGCCCTGAGGCGCGGCCGTGGAATGGCCGCCATGGTCGTGGCGAGCGCCAGCGCCATCACGAGCAGCCAGGGACGGATCGTCCGGCCGTACATCACCATGCGTTGCCACTCGGCCGACTCGGCGGCCTGCCACGCCCACGCCGCCATCCCCGAGATCAGCAGCCACTCGAACGCACCCAGGGCTCGGCGTCGAAGCGCCCGCGTGAGCCGCCACATGGCAACGGTCGTTGCGCCCAGCAGCAGGACTCCGGACTGCCTTTCAACCTCGAGCAGATACGCCGGCAGGAAAGTCCACCCCTCCGAAAAGGCGCCATGCGTGATGGTCCGGCTCAGAGCGCGGGAGCTTTCGATGAAGCTCACACCTCCCGCACGGCACAGGAGCTCCACCGCCGCGATCACGCTGGCAAACCCCGCCGCAAACACGGCGACGCGCCTGGGCACCGGGCGCCAATCCGCCGGGGATCTCGGCGCCACGGCGGCAATGCCCACCGCGGCAGCCAGCAGGTAATAGCCCACGTACATCGTCACCATGGCGCCCGTCAGGGCTCCGGCGATGGCCATGCACGCCGTGGTACGTCGCCCCGAAACGGTCAGCCACATCGCCAGGACACCCGCGCACAACGCCCACTCGTAGGGAAGGAGATGCCGCAGGTACAGATTGCTGTTCACCAGCAAGCCGTACGCGACCATTGTCGAGAGGGCCACGCGCGCGTCACGTGTCAAGACGAGGCAGAGCTTGAAGAACACATACAACGTGACGAGCGACACGAAGACGTTCAAGACCGTTGGAATCAGGAGCGACCTGGGATTCGAGGCTGTGACGCCGAACGCGGACGGGATGGCCTGGAGCGCCGCGATCGGCAGCAGGATCACCGCGGCGCCCTGCCGCCCCCGTGCCTCGGCGATGCTCGAGGCCGCCCGACGCACGTCTCCGGTGCTGAGCCGCTGGAGAGACATGACGGACGTGAAGTAGAGCGTCTCATCGCCGAGCGCTGAGGCCCCGCGGCCCAGCAGCGTCAATCGGAAGAGTCCGATGAGTGCGAGGCACACGAGGACGAGGCGAGTCACCCCGGGCGATGTACTCACGGACCCCGCGGATGATACTCGGGACGAGGCGGCTTTGGGAGGGCATCGCGAGCCGCCTGTTTGCGCACGAGGCTTCCGGAGATCGCGATGGCCGGAAGGAACGCGTGTCGAACGAGGCCCTGAGGAACCTGGGGCGTCAGACCTTCCAGGCAGGCTGGGCTCAAGCCGCGGAGGCCGACGGGCTGGCCTACCGGCGCTGCAGCGCCACCCAGTCGCCGAGGCCGATGGCGTCGTTGGCTCTCTCGACCCGAATCGTCGACGAGTCGGGCCGCACGGCCACCACCACCGCATCGCCGATCACGATGCGGGCTGCGTGTTCACCACGAAAGAGGGTGACGCGCTGCCCGACGTGAATGCCCTGGTCGGCGCCGCGGTCAATGACCATCATCCGCCGGGCCACCCCCATCATCTGGCTTGCATCCGGATAGAGAATCCTGATGGCATCGCCGTACTGGGGCTCGCCGAGCACGTCGGCCGGCAAGAGGGGCTGTGGCGTGTAGGTCGCGAGAAAGTCGCCTTGCATGAGCTCGTTGCAGGCGTGCAACACGACCGCGGTCGCCACGTGCTGGTCCGCGCTGACAATCTGCACGAGACCCGCCGTGTGCTCGCCGTACACGTCCCCATGGGCGGTGCTGCCCGCACGATAATAGCGGCGCACGACCAGGTTGCGACCGACTTCCAGGCCAGCCACCGTGCCAACGCTGACGAGGAGTTCGTCGCCCTTCGCATAGAGCGTGCGCCCCGACTCATAGCGATGCGACTGAATCGATCCGAGCAGTTCCGGCACCGCCCCGGGCTTGGCGGGGACACAGATCGTCGCCATCTCCACGTACGGCACCGGCACCACGACGGGGACAGGTCTCCGAAGGGGCACGAGCGGCGGTGGCTCGACGGGAACCTTGCCGTAGACCACGACCTGCTCGGTGACCTGCGCCACCGACAGCGGCTGAACAATGGACGCTTCGGCTCCCGCCTGCACCGAGACGCTCAAGGTCGCCTCGTCGAATCCGTCGAGACGAAACGTGAGGCTGACCGCCGCGACCGGCAAACGCGGGAACACGAAGCGGCCGACTTCGTCAGTCAGCGTCGATTCCAGCACGCGCCCCTCGGGGGTTCTCGCCTCCACCGTGACGCCAGGGAGCACTCCGCCTGAGCTGTCGGTGACTTCCCCTCTTACCGCGCCGTTCGCGACGCCGGGCCGCTGCGCAAAACTCGCGGACGCGAAGGTGCCGATGAGGACCGTGGCCAACAGGAAGCGCGTGACAGCTGGGTGCATGGAAAGGACCTGACCCTCTCACATTGGCATCGGCTCGAGAGGCAGAAACCTTTACGATCCGGCACCTGGGCGAACTCTTAAGGATTTCGTTGACACGAGGCACGGGAGCGATTAGAGTGGCCCCGCATCCTAATTCTTTAAGAGTTCCAGGCATGGCACGCCCTCGTTCACACGCACTGACCGACGCCGAAGCCCGCGTCATGACCATCCTGTGGCAACAGGGGGAAGCCACCGTCTCGGACGTGGTCGCGGCCCTCAAGAAAAAACACCCGGTCACCTACAGCACCGCACAGACGATGCTGCGCATTCTCGAATGCAAGGCGTACGTGACGCATGATAAGGTCTCTCGGGCTTTCGTTTATCGGCCCGTCGTGGACGCCAAACAAGCGCGGCGCCGGGCGCTGAAGCATCTCGTCGCTCGCCTGTTCGAAGGGTCGCCCAGCCTCCTCGTGCTCAACGTCCTCGACGACGACACGATGGACCCGGCCGAAGTGCAGCGACTGAAGAAGCTGATAGAGGACGCGTAACAGGACCATTCGTGGACCACTGGCTCAACTGGCTCTGGCAAGGAGGTGTGGTGGCGCTCGCCGCGGCCCTGACGCTGCGCGCGTTGCACCCCGCCCGAAACGAGGCCCGAGCCGCCGCGCTCTGGGCGGCGTTGGTCGGCATCCTCGCCCTGCCCGCGGTCCCTCTCGTCTGGGCACTGACCTCCCCCGCCGCGATCGGCACAGTCAGCCTGCCATCGACGCCGCCTTCCGTGCTCGTGGAAGTCCCGGCTCGGTGGTGGTCGTCCAACGCGTTCCTGCTCATAGCGTGGGCGTTCTGGATCCTGATCAACGTGGGACGCGGGGGGTGGGCGCTCAGGGCGCTCGCGCGGGCCCGTCGCGACTGTCGTCCGTTCCCAGCGCATCTGGAACGTCAACTCACGCACTGGAACGTCGTCAAGACGGGGCGACGCCGCGCCCGGCTCACGTTGTCCGATGATGTCCGGCTCGCGGCTGTGATGGGCGGCGCGCCGCCGATCATCGGCGTGTCACCGGCGCTGCTCACCACCCTCGATGCCGGCGAGCTCGACCGGGTCATCGTTCATGAGTGGGCGCATGTACAACGCCGCGATGACCTTGCCGCGATGCTGCACCTGGGTGTGCATGTGCTGGCCGGGTGGCATCCTGCCGTCTGGTGGTGCCGCCGGCAGCTGGAGATCGAGCGTGAGGTGGCGTGCGATGCTTCAGCCGTGAACGTGACGGGGTCGGCGAAAGGGTACGCATCGGCGCTGGTCAAGCTGGCCAGCCTCGTCACGGGGCCCGTCCGCCCGGTCCCGTCAGTCGGTGCGCTGTCATCCTCCGCGCTCAGCTCGAGAATCATCCGCGTGCTGGCGCACGACGGGGCGAGGCGGAGCTGGAAAATGAAGGCCATCGGCGCCAGCGTGTCGTTGCTCGGCGTCACGGCGCTGGTCGGCGGGGTGCGGGGCGTCGCGGCTATTGCGCCTCCCGCCATCACGACGCGCGCGATGGAGCTCGTCGCGGCGGTTCCGTTGGCGGCAAACCGGCTGATCCTGTGGACAGCGCCAGCCTCCCCCGTGCGCACCATCGAACGGCGGCCAGACCCGCGGTCGATGAGCGGCCATCGGGAGGGGGCGGCTCGTCGACACCTCGCCGATACGCAGGCGACGGAGGGCGCGCCGGCCGCTTCGCCGCCAGTCCCTGACGCCGCGCGGACCGAGACCCTCGCGCCCGGCCAGCGCCTGGTCGGTGGCACGCCTGCCGTCGACGAATCGGCGGACGAGAGACGCGCGGCGCCGCTTGCCGGCACGCCGTTGATGGCCACGGCGGTCACGTCGCCCGTCTACGCCGAACGAACCACCGTGAGCGAGGCAAGCCTGGACACGCCGTGGAGCGTCGCGGCCGATGGTGGGGTGGCGTTGGGACGAGGATCGCAGAAGGTCGCCGTGGCGACCGCGGGTTTCTTCAGCCGGTTTGGCCGCAGGGTCGCCGGCGCCTTTTAGGCCAGGAGTCACTGCGTGCGCGTGCACCTCGTCAACCCCAGCGATTTGTCGTTCGGTACCGCGGTCATCACCCCCAGGTGGCTGTATGTGCTGGCCGCAGCGACGCCTGAACAATACGGCCTCCCCCTCATCGTGGACGAAACGCTCGAGGCGTTCGATCCGGCAACCGTGTCGCCGGGTGACGTCGTCGGCATCGGCATTCACACGGCCAACGCATTGCGCGGGTATCACCTCGGACGGACCGCGCGCGAGCGCGGCGCCTTCGTGGTGTTCGGCGGCATCCACTCGACACTCTTCCCCGAAGAGGTGCGCGAGCATGGGGGCGCGCACGCGGTGGTGAGCGGCGACGGCGATCTCGTCTGGCCGCAGGTGCTGTCGGACTGCCGGTCGGGTGCCGTCAAGCCCTTGTACGCGGGCGGACGAATCGACGGCGGATCGTTTTCGCCGGCGCGCTGGGACCTCTTACCGGCCGAGCGCTACATGTGGGGATCGGTGCAGACCGTGCGTGGGTGCCCCAAGCACTGCTCGTTCTGCTCGGTGTGGAAAACGGACGGCCAGAAGCCGCGGCAGCGCGGTGTCTCCGACGTCGTGCGCGAGATCGTCCAGCTCCGGCGAAAAGGGTTCCGCTTCATTCTGCTGGCCGACGACAACTTCTACCCGGTGACGAAGGCCGACCTCGCGGCCGCCGATCGCCGGGAAAACAAGGAGCAGCTGGCCACGCTCACGGCGTTGAGACAGGAGCGGTTCGACCTGATGGCTCGCCTGGCTCAATTGCCGGAGGACATGAACTTCTACACGCAGATCACCATGGAGGCCGCTGAGGACCCGGAGTTCCTCTCGGCGATGCGCCGGGCTCGCATCAGGGGAGCGCTGGTCGGCGTTGAATCGGTCACGCCGGAGGGGTTGAAAGCCGTTTACAAAGACTTCAACGACGCCGGGGAGGCGCTCGTGACGCGGTTGCAGGCGTTTCGCGCCGAGGGCGTCCACGTACTCGGCTCCTTCATCTTCGGCCTGCCAACCGACAAGCCCGATACGTTCGAGGCGACCGTGGATCTGGCCCGGCGCGCCGGCGTCACGTTTGCGCAGTTCGTGATGCTCACGCCCTTTCCCGGCACGGTGGACTTCGCCAAGTGGGAAAAAGAGGCCACCGACATCCCAACGGTCAACGGCGTGCCGTTGACACGCTACTGGCTCATCCCCTCCTCCCAGCGACCCAAGGTGTACTCGCCTCATCCCTTGATGAGCGCTGACGAGATTCGCACGCGCACCCAGGGTGTGTGGGATCGTTTCTATGCGCTCCCGGCGGTGTGGCAGCGTTCGACGTGCGTCAAGTCAATCCGCTCGCGACTGGCCTTCGTGCTCCTCTCGAAGCTGTACCGGCAGATGTACGCCAATACCGGCATCGCCACCGACAGCGCGCGGGTCGCGCGGTCGGCGAAGCGGGCACGATTGATCGCCAAGGTGGCCCGACGGCTGTTCACCGCGGCCCCCATGCCGGACCTGGCCGAGCCGCCGGCGGTGGCCGGCTGAGCCACGGTCGCTCAGCCCGGGGTCGCTCCGGCGGTGGTTCGACGAAGGCTGCCGTCGACGCTTGTCTTTGGGGCGGCGGGCCTCGACGGGGGCCCATTCATGAACCGATTGCTCCCCGAGGTGACCTCCATGACCCGATTCGGCTCGTCGAGCCGGCGATGGCTCGTGATCCCTGTCGCGCTCGTGGGCCTGCTCGCCGGTTGCTCGCCGGCGCCCCCGGGCGAGCGGCCACAGCGCACCGCAACGCCTGCCGCGGGGCCGCCGCAGCGAAGCGAGCGCTACGAGGATCTGACATCGCTGTTCGCTGAGTGGCGCGTGTTTCAGCGCCCCGCACTCGTCAACGGCGTGCCCGATTATTCGGCCGCGGCGATGACCGCGCAACACCAGGCGCTCGCCGGCTACCAGGCGCGGCTGGGTGCCATCGATCCCTCGGGATGGTCCATCCCCAGGCAGGCCGACTATCACGTCGTGCGCGCCGAGATGAACGGGCTTGATTTCGATCATCGGGTCCTCAGGCCATGGGCGACCAATCCAGCCTTCTACGTCACCGTGTTTCCCAGCGAGAGTGACCAGCCGGCACGGGAAGGGCCGTTTGCCCACGGCGCGGTCGAGCTCTGGCGCTACGACTTCCCGCTCTCCGAACGCGACGCCGCGGCGGTTGCCGAAGCGCTGGGCGCCGTGCCGGGCCTGCTGGCGCAGGCCCGCGTGAACCTCGTCGGGAACGGTCGGGATCTGTGGGTGCACGGGGCACGGGACATGCGACAGCAGAGCACGGACCTCGGCGCGCTGGCGACGCGTCTGACCCCCGCCAACGCGGCGCTTGCGCCGGAGGTAGAGCGTGCCCGCGCGGCGACCGATGCGTTCGCCGCGTGGCTCGAAGGCGAAGCCTCGTCCAAGACGGGGCCGTCGGGCGTCGGCGTGGACCATTACAACTGGTATCTCCGACACGTGATGCTCCTGCCGTACACCTGGCGCGACCTCGTGACCCTGATGGAACGAGAACTGGCCCGGGCCCACAGCCTGCTGGCGCTCGAAGAAGCCAGAAACGCGGGGCTGCCTCCGCAGACGCCGATTGCATCGGCCGAGGAGCACGAGCGGCGGTTCGGCGCCGCAGTATCGGAGTACATCGCGTTTCTCCGCGACCGTCGCATCATGACGGTGCGCGACGACATGGAGCCGGCGCTACGCGCGCGCATCGGCCGCTTCAACCCCGGCCCGCGAGAGTTCTTCACCGAAGTCGACTATCGCGATCCGGTGGTCATGCGCACCCATGGCTATCACTGGTTCGACAAGGCCCGCATGATGCACCTGCCGCACGAAAGCCCGATTCGGCGCGGAGCGCTCCTCTACAACATCTTCATCTCGCGGACCGAAGGGCATGCCACCGGGTGGGAGGAGTCGATGATGCAGGCGGGGATGTTCGACACCCGGCCTCGGAGCCGTGAGTTGATCTATGTCCTGCTCGCCCAACGGGCGGCGCGGGCGCTCGGCGACCTCCGCATGCACGGCGAGCAAGCGTCGATCGACGAGGCGGCGGTCTTCACGGCCGCCCACACCCCGCGCGGCTGGCTGAGGCTCGACGGCAACCTCGTCCGCTTCGAGCAGCATCTGTATCTCCAGCAGCCCGGCTACGGGATCAGCTACGTGGCGGGCAAGATCGAAATCGAAAAGCTGCTGGCCGAGCGGCGGCGCCAGCTCGGCGATCGGTTCACCCTGCGACAGTTCGTGGACGAGTTCGATGCCGCGGGCCTCATCCCGACCTCCCTCCTCCGTTGGGAGCTGACCGGAGCGCTGGCGCCGGAGATCGCCCGTCTGCTGGCCGCGTCCTGACCGCTGAGGCGGAACCTCGTTAGACATCTTCTATGGCCTGAGGCGTCACGAATGAAGCAAGTTTGTCGACCGGCCATAGAAGATGGCCGCCCCGCCGGAGGCGGGGCAAAACGAGATATGGACGCGAGCGAAGCGGAGGCTCGTCTGGGTTCTGGGCGGTTTGAGGCGGAGCTTCGCTAGTGTCCCGGCAGATTCCCAACCACATGAGTCAAGTCCGGGCCTCGCGCCGCCGGTACCCACAACACCCGCTAATCGCGGACCAAGGTGCCTGATCCGCGCCGGCATCGGCACGCGACGCATATCAGGGTGTTGGCCACGCGAGGCCGAGATCCCGGGCTCATGCGAGGCTGAAGTTGTGTATCTTCTATCCTCATGACCCGCCCTGCCCCGATGCTCGTCAGCCTGATGGTCATCCCACTGCTGGCCGTGACGGGAGTGGCCCAGGATTGGCCTCAGTTCCGCGGCACGCGCGCCGGCGTGGCCCAAGACCATCCCAGCCTGCCGGACCGGTGGAGCAGCACCGAGAACGTCGCGTGGAAGCTCGACGTGCCGGGCCGCAGCTGGAGCTCACCCGTCGTGTGGGGCGAACACGTGTTCGTGCTCACCGCGATCAACACCAGGCACCCGATGCAGCCGCTGAACGCCGTCGGCACCTACCTCGCGCGTTCCCTCGGCGGCCCGATGACGGGCGGCGACATCACACAGCCCGCCGACGAGCATCGCTGGGTCCTCTACGACGTGGACGTACAAACCGGCAAGGTCCGGTGGGAGCGCACGATCAGCACAGGGGTGCCGATGCAGGCGGTGCACCAGAAGAACTCCTTTGCGTCGGAAACGCCCATCACGGACGGCGAGCGCGTTTACGTCTATCTTGGCTATGCCGGGCTCTTCGCCTTCGACATGAACGGCAAGCCCGTGTGGTCGCAGCCCATGCCCACCCAGAAGATGCGCATGGGCTGGGGATCGGCCGCCTCGCCCGTCCTCGACCGCGGCCGACTCTATATCGTCAACGACAATGAAGAACGTTCGTTCCTCGCCGCCTTCGACGCGCGCACCGGACGTCAGCTCTGGCGGACCGAGCGGACCGACGAGGGCTCGAACTGGGCGACGCCCTTCGTGTGGCGCAATGACGTCCGGACCGAGATCGTGACCACCGGCAGCAAGAAGGTGCGGTCGTATGACACCGAGGGCAAGCTGATCTGGGAGCTGAGCGGCTTGACGTCGATTCACGCGGTCACGCCGCTGGCGAGCCACGGACTGCTCTTCGTCAGTTCCGGCTACTTCCCCGATTCGAAGCGGCCCACGTATGCCATCAAGCCCGGCGCCTCCGGCGACATCTCCCTCGCCGGCGAAGATCGTTCCAACAGCTTCATCGTCTGGTCGCATCCGACGCTGGCTTCGGCCTATCCGTCGCCGCTCGTGGTCGGCGACCAGTACTACACGCTGATGGACCGGGGATTCATGACGTCCAACGATGCCCGCACCGGCAAAGAGATCTACGGGCGTCAGCGCATCGCCCCGGATTCGGGCACGTTTTCGGCGTCGCCGTGGGCCTACAACGGCAAGCTCTTCGCGGTCAGCGAGGACGGCGACACGTTCGTGATGCAGGCCGGGCCCGAATTCAAGGTGCTCGGCCGGAATTCGCTGGACGAAATGACCCTTGCCACTCCCGCCGTCAGTCGCGGGAGCCTGTTCATCCGAACGGCCACGAAGCTGTATCGCATTACCAGACAGTGATCACCGGCGCGGGGTCCCTTCGGCGCGGAGGTTGAACGGCGGATCCGGTGGCAAGTCGAGCGAGGCTTCCAGACCAGCGAGCATGTAGCACTGCCAGAGGCGACAACCATCACTGATTCGTGGAGGTCCCGCGTGAAGAGCATCCTGATTGGACTGGCTGGCGTGGTCATCGGCGTCACGGTGATGATCGCCCAGGCCAAGATCAACCCGACGGACCCGCAGCCCACCTGTGCCATGTGCCCGGGCTATTACATCCCCGCCAGCGAGCTCCAGGCGTACACGAGGAAGGCCATCGCCGAGAAGCTCACCGATCAGCAGGTGAGAGACGTCGAGATCGGGAAGGCGCACATCGGCATCGGCATGGTTCACCGGGGGAAGCTGGACGGCCCGGCCCCGAACTCGGTCGCCGAGCACGACCTGGTGAGCGAGGTCTACTACATCGTCGACGGATCGGCCACACTGGTCCTCGGCCCGGACATCATCAACCGGCAACGCCGCCCAGCCACACTGCAAACGGTGCGCGAGTTCAACGGTCCTGGGAACAACGGATCCGACATCCGCAACGGCGTCGCGTACAACATCAAGGCGGGCGATGTCGTCGTGATTCCAGCGGGGACGGGCCACTGGTTCACGAAGATCGATGACCACATCGACTACGTGATGGTGCGGATCGATCCTGACAAAGTGACGCCGCTCAAAGACGAGGCGGCGTCGAAGGCGTACCTGGCCAAGCCAGCACGGTAGGCGCCAGCACGGGCGGAGTTCTTCGAACCCCGCTCAAGGAAGAACGCGGCGCCCGCGGATCACAGGGGATCGGCCCGTCGTCATCGGCGCTCGGCCGGGAGCGCATCGGCCAAGGCTTCAGGCATGCTCGACGTGCGCCTTCAGCCGGCCCAGCGCCGACTCCCAGCCGCGCGCGATCAGACCGAGCGCTGCACGCGCCTCGGCCAGCCGGGCCGGCCGCATCGCCCAGACGTGCTCACGCCCCTGGCGCGTGCCCTGGATCACGCCGCATGCCTCCAGCACGTGCAGGTGCTTGGTCACGCCCTGACGCGTCATCGAGAAGCGGTCGGCCAGCGTCGAGATCGAGGCCGGACCCTCGGCTGACAGACGCTGCAGCAGCGTGAGGCGTGTCGGATCACCCAGTGCCGCGAACAACAGCGCGGCACCAGCCACGCGGCGATCAAGACGTCGTTTCGGCATGCTGCTTGAGCCACACCACGACTTCCGTCCACCCGCCCGTGTTGTCGTGGTGCGCCTTGGCGCGCCGCGCCAACGGGATGCGATCGAAACCCGTCTCCGAGACCGTCAGCCTCGTGCCCCCGGCAGAGGGCTCCAGCGTAAACGTGACCGTCGTGCACGGTTCCTTCGAGTAGTCGATAGCCGGATCGACGGCACCCGGATGCCACTCCCACACGACGCGGCTCGGCCGCGTCATCTCGACGATGCGGACCTCGAAACGCACGCCCTCGTAGCCGGGTTGGCGCGACGTCATCCAGACGGCGTGCCCCGGCAACAGGTCGCCTTCGATCGTCACGCGAAACCAGGCACCCAGCTCCTCCGGCGAGGTCAGCGCGCGCCAGACGCGGTCGGGCGGGGCGCCAATCTCGATGGATCGGTCGATTCGGCTCAGGTCGTCCACGTTGATCATGCAACCTCCTGGTTGCATGATACCGGGCGCGGTCACGATATGCAACCAGAACGTTGCACGATTGCGGCAGCCCCCCGGATGCGGGAGCCAGGCGCTCGGGCGAAGGGGTCCGCCCGTCGACGGCGGGCGGCAGACGGCTCGACGCGCGGCCGCAGCGGGCCGGTCAGCCGCGTGACAGGCGAGCCAGCGCCTCGACCAGGCGGTCGATCTCCGCCGTGGACGTGTACAGGTAGCAGGAGGCTCGGATGGCCGAGGAGAGGCCGAACCGCTTCAACAGGGGCAGCGCCGCCATGTCGCCCGCGCGCACGGCGATGCCCACGTCGTCGAGCGCCTGCACCGTGCGCCGGATCTCCATGTCTGGAAAGGTGAAGGTGAACACCGGCACGCGGTGAGGGGCATCGGCCAGCGACCCGAGCACGCGAAGCCCCGGGAGACGACGGAATTGGTCGCGGGCGTACTCGACGAGACGGGAATCGTGACGGCGCACGCCTTCGAGCCCGATCCGCTCGAGCAGGTCGATGGCGGCGGCCAGGCCGACGGGCCCCGACACGTTGGGCGTGCCGGCCTGATACTTGAGCGCCCCATGTTCGTACTGCACCGAAGACTCCTCCACGTCGTGCGCCATGTTGCTGCCGACGTGGTACGGCGGCATCCGATCCAACGTCTCTTCGCGTGACCACAACACGCCCACGCCCATCGGCCCCAACATCTTGTGACCCGAACAAGCGAGAAAATCACACCCCAGCGCCTTGACGCTCAGCGGCAGGTGGGGGGCCGACTGAGCCGCGTCGATCAGCGTGGCAATGCCTTTCGCGCGAGCCACGGCGCAGATGTCGGCAGCTTCGTTGACCAGGCCCAGCACGTTGGACACGTGGCTGAAGGCCACGAGCCGGGTCCGGCTGTTCAGCACCTCGCGCACGCGTGCCGGGCTCAGGCGTCCCTCGTCGTCCACGTCCACAACCACCACGCGAGCCCCCACGCGCTCGGCCAGACGACGCCACGGGAGCAGGTTGGAGTAATGCTCGGCGCGGGTCAGGACGATCTCCGTGCCGGATTCGAGTGTGGCCTCACCCCAGGTCGCCGCCACGAGATTGATCGCTTCCGTCGTCCCTCGGGTGAAGACCACCTCGCTCGGGCTGGCCGCGCCGAGGAACTCGGCGACGCGGCGGCGGGCGCGCGTGTAGTGCTCGGCCGAGCGACGGGCGAGGGTGTGCAGGGTTGCGCCCGGATTGGCGTTGTCGCTTTCGGAGAAGCGTGTGACGGCGTCGATGACGGGCCGCGGACGGAGCGTGGTGGCCGCGCTGTCCAGATACGCAAGGGGATGACCGTTGATGACCTGGGCAAGCGCGGGGAAGGACGCCCGCCATTCGCGGAACTCGTGGGAGCCCGCGCCGGAGCCCTGGCGGGGCGCCGCCGACAGCTCCCGAGGCCCGGCGGATGAGGCGAGCACGCCACCGCCCACAACTTCGAGGAAGGCACGTCTATCGAAGGCCATCAGTTCATCCCTCCCGTCCAGAATCGATCGCACGAACCACGAGGGCGATCCTCCACTTGCCCCACGGCCCCCACCTGCTCGCCGCCGTCATGTGCTTCGAAGTCGCTTCGACATCCTGCCGGCCTTTGGTTTGCGGCGCTTGCCGGCCGGGACCGCCGCCGCCGGCTGAGCCGACGCGTCTTTGCCCGGAAACGCGAGCGCCATCGACTCGAACAAGGCGATGCCCCGCTCGAGCAGCTCGCGGTCGTCTGGATGCGCCCGGCGCAGCCCCTCGATCATCAGCATGAGGCCTGGCGCTTCGGCCTCGTTGAAGCGGCTCTCGCGCAGGTCGAGGTCGTGCACCATGCGGGCGATCCACCGCACGGCCGGATCGTCGATGCCGAACCGGTCGGCCAGCACCTCGCACGAGCAGGCGTCGCCCTGGTGGCCGAACTCCACGCCGTACATGTCGAACGCCACGGCGCCTTCGACCGGTTCACTCGAGAACTCGAACGTGGCCCGCGGGTCGATGTAGCGACGGATGAGCCAGGCGGACGCCATCCGGTCCACGCCGGGGCGCGGGCGGGTCACCCATCGGCGGCCAGCGAACGCCGATCGATCCAGGGCGTGGGCCGCCTCCGTGGGGCGTCGTCTGCCACGGCCGTTGGTCAACTGCGAGATCTGCTGCACGATGGCCTCCATTTCGCCGACACCAGGTGCCTCGAAGTAGGTGATGGCGCTGAGCGATCGCCAGTCCTCGAGCAGGGCGCGAGCCTCGCGCGCCAGAGGAGCCGGCAGCGGCGCGCCGTCTCGATCGCGTTTCGCCGCCTTGCGAAGCCATCGCGTACCGCGCGTGGTGAGCGCCGAGACATCGCGTCCGCGAGCCGAGCGGAAGCCTTCGACGATCTCCTCGGTGGCCAACGGGTCCAGGGCGTCGGCCAGGAGCACCGTCGCTTCCCCGCCGAGGCCGATGATCTCGGCCCTCAGCCACTCCAGGTCCTCGCGCGGCTGATCGCGATTCGGGAGCACGTAGGCGGACTGTCGAATCTGGACGGCCCCGATGCTCTGCAGGCGTCTCCAGACACGCACGCGGACGCTGGACGAGCGTCCTGGCACCTGGTAGAGCAGGACGAGCCACGCGCGGGCGGAGGCACTTGCGAAAGATCCGTGATGCAACACTTGTTACAAGATAATGTAACACTGAGAACGCCGTCAAGGGGCAGCGGCGGGCAGTACTTTGAAATCACCGCGGCCATGGTCGGGGCCACCCGGCGGCCGGTCCGCCAGGCCCTGAAGGCGACGGCTCGACCCCCAACGGGGGTCGATTGGACTGAAGGAGGGAAGATGGGCGAGCGGGCGGTCAGCGCCCGGTGGATCGTACGGGCGTCAATGCCTGATCAGCGTCCGATCAGACGACGGCGACCTTGACGTTGTGGATCGGGGGCAGCGAATCGAAGAGGCAGTCGAACTGCTCACCGCCGTCCCGCCCCATCCAGAGCTGCCCGGTCGTGGTCCCGAAATAGAGGGCGGGCGCGGACAGCTGGTCGATGTCCATCGCGTCCCGCAGGACGGTGAAATAACTGTCCTTCTTCGGCAGGCCGCGCCCAAGGCGGCTCCAGCCGTCGCCGCCGTTCTCGCTGCGCCAGACGGCCGGCGCGCCGCCGGGACAGGTTCTGGTGGACGGTTCGAGCGGCAGGACGTAGATCGTATCCGCGTCGTCCGGATGGACGACGATGGGGAATCCAAAGTCGGACGGAAGCCCTTTGGCGATCGACCGCCAGGTGTGGCCGTGATCGTCGCTGCGCAGCACGCCGATATCCGGCCGCGGTCCGCCGGGGCCGGTCCACTCCGCCCAGCCGCCGTGGTTCTGCATGTAGAGCCGGCCCGGCGCGGCGTCATGGCGTGCGATCTTGTGGACGCACTGGCCGAATTCGGGATAGGCCTCGGGCGCGAAGCCGACACCGATGCCCTGATTGGCCGCCTGGAAGGTGCCGCCCCCATCCTCACTGAGGTAGTGTCCCCCCGTCGAGATGCCCAGGTGCACGCGATTCCCGTCACGAATGATCGTGTGCAGACAGAGCCCGCCGCCGCCCGGCTGCCATTTCCGCGCATGGTCGTGATGGCTGATGCCGGGCACGAGCTCCCAGGAATCGCCGCCGTCCAGACTCCTGAAGAGGGACGCCGGCTCGACACCGCACCACAGCTCCTTCTTGCCGCTGCCCGTCTCGAGCGACCAGATGTTGGCCAGCGCCCGGCCGTCGTCTTTGGGGAAGGCCGGGCTCGACTTCGTCTCCTCGAAGCTCTTCCCGAGATCCGTCGAACGCAGCACTTTCATGCCGAAAAACGGATCGCAGCTCGAGGCGTACACGCGCGGTGTGCCGCGTGTGTCGACGAGCGTCGAGTACGCGGGGACGCCTGGACCGAATGGCCCGCGCAGCACGAAGCGGCGCCGTGGTTTCGCGGACTCGGCGACGAAGACGCCCTTTTTGGTTCCGATCGTGAGCAGGACTCGGTCCGCCATCATCATCCTCCTGAGACCGCGGGAAGAATCGTCACGACATCCCCGGCGGTGAGCCCGGTGTCCATGCCCTGGTGGTCGCGGACATGGTCCGCGTTCACGAACACGTTCAGGTGGCGCCGCACGGCGCCGGTTTCGTCGCAGACGTTGCGGTAGAGCGCTGGTTCCCGGCGCTCGAGGTCCTCGAGGACCGCGCGCACGGTGGACGCCGAAAGCGAAAGCTCAGCCGCGCCCGCGACGTACTGGCGCAGGGGGCCGGGAACGTGCAGCGTCACGGTGGGCGCCTGCGTCATCGCTTCATCCCGAGCATATCTTCGACCTTCTCTCTGCAGCAACCGCAGCCGTGAGATCGGCAGCCTCAGATGACGGCGCGGCGCGTTTGATATCGCGTGACGCGTGCAAACTGACACCCGCCCCCCCTCCAACCCGGCAGGGCCAGCCGGCCGACGTGGCGTCGAATGGCGAATCAGCGTGGAGCGGACCGAAGCCCAGCCGCCTGGCGGTCATGACGAAACGCGGATGCCGCCTGTCCCGGACGTGCCCGGTGGGAACGAGGACGTCGGCGTCAACCTCGCACCTCGCGCGAGGTCGCACTCCACCAGCCCGAGCCTCGGTGGTTCGAAGCCGTGTCCCTCAGGATGTCGAATGGTCGAGCCGCGTTGGCTACTTGGTGAGGGCGGCGGCGCCCGCGGAGGCCACCTGCGCATCCTGCTGCGAGGTGACACCGCTCACGCCGACGGCACCGATGATGCGGCCGTCGAGCGTGACCGGCACGCCGCCTTCGAGCGGCACGATGCCCTCGACCGCCAGCATCACCGTGCGCCCGCCGGCCACGGCGTCCTCGAGTGCCTTGGTGGGCCGCTTCAACCGCGCCGCGGTGCGGGCCTTGCCGATCGCGATATCGATGCTCCCCACCTGGGTGTCGTCCAGCTTCTGAAACGCGATCAGGTTGCCAGACTCGTCGACCACGGCGATGGCCACGGTCCAGTTGTGCTTGCGGGCTTCCGCCTCGGCGGCGGCCAGGATGCGCTTGGCGCCTTCGAGGGTGATGATCTTCCGGTCGGCGACCTGCGCCGAGCCGTGGGCGGCAAGGCCAACCAGCAGGACCGCGAGCAGTGAGGTGAAAGTGAGTCGCATCATTCCGTTATCCTATCCGCGAACGCAACCCGGTTTGCCAGCCTCCATCATCAGCGTCCCGCCGGTCGTCACGGGCAGGCCCGTCACCGTCACCTTCTCGATGATCTTGAAGTCGCCGCGCAGCGTCGTTGGTGTGACCGTGCAATCGATGTAGCCGCGGCGGCCGCTGTGGTACTTGATGTGCGGGTTGTCGCCACGCGTGGCCTTCCAGTTGAGTGCCTCGTCCCCACCGTCGCCCCCTGACGAGATCGACGAGTTCGTGAACTCGGCGCCAATGGTCTCCGAGGCGGGGTTGGTGAAGTCGAGTTTCAGGTCCGCTCCGTAGTGCAGGTGCACGTCGCCCGACAGCACGAGCGGGTTGGGCGCCTTGGTTTCCTTGATGCGCGCGTAGAGACGCTGGCGCGCCGCGTCGTAGCCGTCCCACTTGTCCATGGAGAACTGGCCGGCCGGATTGGCCTTGCTGTTGTCGCGGGCGTAGGTCGGCACCTGCTGGCCGAGCACGGTCCAGCGTGCCCGTGCCGAGGCCAGGTTCTCGGACAGCCACCGCTCCTGCTCGGCGCCGAGCATGGTCCTCGCGGGATCCTTCGCCGCCGCGCATCCGGTGGCGGTCGTGCCGCACACCTGGTCGGAGCGATACTGCCGCGTGTCGAGGACGCTCAGGTCGAGGAGCGAGCCGAACTGCAGGCGGCGATAGAGGCGCAACGACGATCCCATCGGCCATTGCCCGCGCCGCATCGGCATCGACTCGTAGAAGGCCTGATACGCCGCGACCCGCCGCAACAGGAAGACTTCGGGCGGCGTGTCGCGCTCGTCGCGGTCGCCGGCGTGGTCGTTGTCGACCTCGTGATCGTCCCAGGTCATGATGAAGGGTGCGGAGAGATGCGCCGCGCGAAGGGCGGGATCCAGCTTGTACTGCGCGTAGCGGTTCCGGTAGTCGGGCAGCGTGAAGATCTCGTCGCCGTGATGCTGGCGCACGCGGTTGACGCGGCCGCCGTCAGCGCGATCCTCGTAGATGTAGTCGCCGGTGTGGAAGACGAAGTCGAACTGCTGCTCGGCGAGGTGTTGGAACGGCGCGAAGAACCCGTGCTCGTAGTGCTGACACCCGCACACCGCGAACCGGAGCCGATCGACGGCGGCGCCCGCCGGTGGCGCCGTCTTGGTCCGTCCGGTCGGGCTGACCTCCGCGCCGGCGCGGAAGCGGTACCAGTACTCCCTCCCCGGCTCGAGCCCCTCGACCTCGACGTGCACGCTGTGACCCAGCTCGGGTCGCGCCACCTCGGTCCCCTGCCTCACGATGTTCGCGAAGGCGGCGTCGCGTGCCACCTCCCACCCCACCGGGACCCGCGCCATGGGCATGCCGCCGCCCTCGAGCGGCTCGGGCGCCAGGCGCGTCCACAGCACGACGCCGTCTGGCACCGGATCGCCGGAGGCCACCCCGAGCGCGAACGGATACGCCCGGAAGATCGGTTGCGCCCAGGTGGTGCGCGCCGCGATCGGCGTGACCACGGCCGCGGCACCCAGCCGCCAGGCGATGTTCAGGAGTTGCCGACGGGACATTCTCGACAGCATGCGGTCGTAGCACGGCATCGTGACCTCGCTCGGTGGACTGGCTCGGAAGTGTGGAAAACGTGTGACAGTCTACCCTCAATCGAGCGAGGCTCCGGCGCCGATCCTCGAAGCAGGTGATGCCTCCGCGCCGATGAATGTCAGGTTGCTCCTGTGCAGCCCGGCCGGACGACGGGTCCAGGTCCATCGCGCGGAGGGTCCTTGATGAGTCGCCCGTCCACGGGGCTTGCTGCGTTCGTCGATTCGACCGCTGATCGCCGGTCCCGGGGCGTTTTCATCGCCGCGTCCTTGGAATGATCGGCATGTCTCCGCCCCTCTGGCCGGGCAGGGTCGTTGCGGACCGGAGGCCCAGGCGTTCCGCCTCTGCGCGGAGGAAGAAGCTGCCTTCAGCGACGACCGACTCGCCCGCCGACACGCCGGAGAGCACGCGGACACTGTCGCCCGCGGCTTGTCCAAGTTGGACCTCGCGTTCGGAGAATGCTCCCGAATCGCCGGCCTCGACCACGTAGACCACTGACCGATCGCCCAGAATCTGGACCGCGGCCTTGGGAATCGTGACCGTCGGGGTTCCAGCCGCGTGCCCGGCGGGCTGGGAGGCCGGGAGACGGAGCTCGGCGTACATCCCGAGCCTGAGCCGCGCGCCCGGGTTCGGCAGCTCGACGCGAACTCTCGCGGTTCGCGTCGCAACGGAGACCTGCGGATCGATGTAGCCGATCGCGCCTTCGAGCGACAGGTCCGGGAAGGCAGGGATGTGCACCGCCGCCTTGGTACCGAGCCGCACGGAGGCGAAGTCCTGCTCGTAGAGGTCCCCCACGACCCAGACCGTCGAGAGATCCGCCACCGTGAAGACCGGCGTACTCGGGTCCACGTTCAGCCCGACGTTGGCCGTGCGCTCGATGATCGTCCCGTCGACTGGCGCGGGCACGTCCAGGATCGCCGCGACGGCCGAAGCGTTCTGTGCCTCGACACGCGGGCCACCGAGCAGCTCCAACCGGACGCGCGCGCTCTCCACCTCCACGACCTGGGCGGTGTGTTCGGCATGAATGCGCTCCAGCTCTTGCCGGCTTGCGGCACCGATGCCGACGAGTGTCTCGGTCCGCTGCAGCTCGCGGTCGTGGGCTTCGAGCGCCGCACGCGCAGTCAGGACTCGCGCGTGCGCCTCGGCAAGTTCGGGGCTGTAGATGGTCGCCAAGGGCTGCCCACGTCGCACACCCTGTCCGAGTTCAGCCAACACGCGCGTCACTCGTCCGGCCACCAGCGGGGTGACCACCACGCGGCGATACTCGTTGGGTTGAACGACGCCGGGCACGCGGAACCATGAGGTGTCCGACCCGTCCCTGACCGTGGCCAGCACGATGCCCGCACGTTCGATGGCGTCCCGGGTGAGGGTCACCACGACGGCGGCGAGTTGCGGCGAGGTGAGGCCGGAATCCGCGTCGCGTACGTGATTCTGATGCTCCTCCGCAACAATCGGCTCCGACGATGTCGGGTTGCCGCCGATTCGCAGCCATGCCAGTGTCCCCGCCGCGCCGAGCAGCAACAGGCCTAACGCGCCGGCCACGATGGCGCTCCGATTCAGACTGATGGGTCCTCCCGTCATCGGACTACTCCTCCTGCCACGATGAGCGCGGTGCGCGCGTCGTAGGCGGCGCCCAGCGCCTCGGAATACGCCTGCTCGACGTCCAGATACCGTCGCTGCTCCGCGAGCACGTCGAGCAGCGTCAGCCGTCCGAGGTCGTAGGTCTGCTGGACGACCGACACGTTCTGTTGCGCCTGCTCCCGGAGACCGTGCTGGTACAGCTGGACGGCGGACCGTGCGTGGACGTCTCTAGCGCGCGCGGCCGCCACCTCCGCGTCGGCAGTCAAGCGAGCGGCGTCGAGCGAGGACTGCGCCGCCAGACGTTCGGCCTGGGCGCTGGCCACCGCCCCCTGGTTGCGATTCAGGAAGGGCACGCTCACGCGGACCCCGCCTCCGACGTAGTGAAAGACGCCCCGCACCCGTTCGAGTCCACCGGTCGTTGCGAAGCCCCGCTGCGGGAATCCCGCGTCCATCTTCATGTAGGTCCCGTAGAGGCTCATGTCGATCCGACCTTCGCGTCTCGCCTGGTCGATGGCGGCGTCGGCGACGGCGACCCGCGCTTCGGCTTCTCGGACGTCCGGCCGCCCCGAGACGACGTCCGGCGGCTGCGCGCCAGAATTCCCTTCGGTCGCGACCACCGTTTCGAGCCGGGCGCTGACGGCGAGCGGCGCGTTGGCCGGCATGCCGAGCAGACGCTTCAGTGCGACGAGCGCCCCGTCGAGCCGCCCGATCTGCAAGAGTCGCCTGGCCTCCAGCCGCCGGACTTCCACGAACAGGAGGTCGCGATCGAGCGGAGGCGAGCTGCCCAGATTGACGCGCGCGACGAGCAGTTCGTGCTGGCGCGACGAAACCACGATCACAGAATCCAGCACCTCGAGTTCTCTCACGGCCGCCAACACCTCGCCGTAGCGCGTCCGCACCTCGCCGGTCAGCCGGCGCTCACGATCGGCAATCTCGAAAGTCACGGCCGACACATGGGCATCAGCGACTGCTTCGCGGGCCGGCCGCCGGAAGAGGTCCAGCGGCCAGTCCACGGTCAGCATCGTGAGGGCATCGGTGCCTTGCGGTTCGGTCCGCTGTTCGAAACCGACGGTCGGGTTTGGCCGCAGGCCGGCTTGACGCTGCGCGCCGCGGGCCGCGTCGATCTGATGCCGGAGGGCGACGATCGACGGCTCCTGCGCCACGGCCCGATCGATGGCGCCCGACAAGGACAAGCCGTTCACGGGATCGACGATCGTCGCCGGCGTCGTCGAACCCGGCAGAGCAGGCTGTTGGCCGTGTACAGTGGCGGTCCCGGTTGCGGCCAGCACCACGAGAGCCATCGTGAGTCGCGCGTTCACTGCACACCCCCTCCGAACCTCACCGATCCCCGGCCGGCAGGGCCGTCCCACTCGATCGCCATCTGCCAGGCCCCGGCCATCCCGAATTCCGCGGTCGCGGCGAAGCGGCCGGGAACCTTCGTTGCCTGGACCCGCAGTCCGCTCGACATCACCATGCCCGGCATGGGCATGTTCGCGTTGGCGCGGACGGTTCCAACGTCAATGAGCAGCGCGCTGCCGGCTCGGCGAAACTCGATTACAAAGCGATTACGTCCCTGTCGAAGGGCGCCGTTCTCTGACAGAAGCACGACGTCGAGCTCACCTGCGCGCACCGTTTGGATGACTTCGGCATCGAGGGGGCGCGTCGAGTCCTCGCTCGGTCCCACCCTGCCCCACAGCCCGGCCGCGACGAGCGCGGCAGCCATCGCCGTCATTGCGACGACACGGCGCCGTGAACGAACCGAGGGGCAGGTGGTCGGCAGAGAGACGCCCGAGAGCGCGAGGCGTCGCTCGTGAATCCAGAAGAAGATCACCGGCGTGACGATGAGGACGTGGACCAGTGAGGACACCATGCCGCCGAGGACCGGTGTGGCCAGCGGCTTCATCACTTCGGCGCCGACGCTGGTGCTCCACATGATCGGCAACAGTCCGGCGACGACCGTGGACACCGTCATGACTTTCGGCCGGAGCCGCAGGAGTGCGCCTTCGATGATCGCGTCCCTCAGCGCCGCGCGGGTCATGTGCGTGCCCGCCTCTTGCCGTTTTCGATCGACGGCTTCTTGCAGGTAGATCACCATCACGATGCCCGTCTGAACGGCGGTCCCGAACAGCGCGATGAACCCGACCCAGACAGCGACCGAGAAGTTGTAGCCGAGCCACCAGAGCAAGTAGATGCCACCCGTCAAGGCGAACGGAACAGCCAGCAGCACGTGCGCCGCCTCCACCACGGAGCCGTAGGTGAAGTACAGCAGCACGAAGATGACGAGGAGCACCAGGGGCACGACTACCTGGAGGCGTTGGCGTGCCCGTGCCTGGCTCTCCCAGCGACCACTCCACTCGACGTAGTAGCCGGGCGGCAGGGGCAGGCCGCTGGCCACGGCCGCGCGCGCCTCCTCGACGAACCCGCCGACGTCACGGTTCTGGACGTTGAGCAGCACCGTGGCCAGATGCAGCCCGTTCTCCGAGGCGATCATCGCCGGGCCGCGAGCGGGCGCGATGCGGGCGAGCTGGCCGAGCGGCACCTGGACGCGCCCTGGCCCCGAGACGAGCACGGACCCGAGGGCCTGCGGGTCGGCCCGATAGGGCTCCGCGTAGCGCACGCGCACCGGGAACCGCTGCCGGCCCTCGATGGTCATCGTCAGCGTCGTCTCACCGACGGCGTGCGAGATGACCTGTTGGATGTCTCCCACGCCGATGCCGTAGCGAGCGGCGGCCGCGCGGTCGATCTCGACGTTCAGGTACTGCCCGCTCGTCAGTTGCTCGGGATACACATTGCTCGCGCCCGGGACCCGACCGACGACCTCCGCCACCCGGCGAGCCAGGCCTTCGAGCGTCGAGAGGTCAGGGCCGAAGACTTTCACGCCCACCTCGGATCGGATTCCCGTCGTGAGCATGTCGATGCGGTTGATGATCGGCATCGTCCAGATCGTCGAGACGCCGGGAAGCTCGACGGCACGACTCATCTCGCCCCTGAGCGCGTCGATCGACATGCCAGGGCGCCACTCCGTCCGCGGCTTGAGGCGCACGAACGTCTCCGTCATGTTGAGAGGTGCCGGGTCAGTGGAGGTGTCGGCGCGGGCGATCTTGGCTACCACGGACTCCACCTCGGGAAACTGCAGCAGCGCCGCGTTTTGCCTGGCGGCGATCCGCGTGTTCTCGTCGAGCGAGATGCTGGGATCCGCGATCGGCATGAACATCAGATCGCCTTCGTTGAGCGCAGGCATGAACTCGCTGCCGATTCCCCGTCCAACCAGGAGCGCACCGCCGAACAGCAGGCCCGCCAGCGCGAGGGTCGCCAGTCGGTGCGCCAGTGCGCGCTCGAGCAGGGGTCGATAGAGCCGCTGGAGCACACGCATCACGGGATTGGCATCCTCCTCGTGGAGGCGCCCCCCGAGCAGCCAGGTGCACAACACCGGGACGAGCGTGACCGCGATGATCGTGGCGGCCAGCACCGCGAACGTCTTGGTGAAGGCCAGCGGGTGAAACAGTTTGCCCTCCTGACCCGTGAGGGCGAAGACGGGGACGAACGCGAGCAGGATGATGGCCATCGAGAAGAACACCGGGCGGCCTACGAGGTGACAGGCGTTGCGGACGACCTCCCGCACCCTGGGCCGGTCGCTCGGGTCGATGCCGCGCTGCTGGATCTGGCGAAAGGCATTCTCGGTAACGACGATGCCGGCATCGACGAGGACGCCGATGGCGATGGCGATGCCCGCCAGGCTCATGATGTTGGACGAAAGGCCCGCGTAGTACATGCCCAGAAACGAGGCGAGCACCGCCAGAGGCAGGGGCAGCGTGACGATCAGGATGGACCGCCAGTGCATCAGGAACACGACGTGCGCCAGGGTGACGAGCGCCACTTCTTCGATGAGCGCGGTCCTGAGGGTTCCGACGGCCTGCTCGATGAGAGTGGAGCGGTCGTAAAAGGGGACGATCGTCACGCCCTGCGGCAGGCCAGGCTGAATCTGCGCGATGCGCGCCTTGACCGCCTTGATGACCGCCTGCGTGTTCACTCCGCTCCGTGCTACGACGACCCCGCCAACAGCTTCCGCCGTGCCTTTGACCAGCGACGACACGCGGAACGCGTCACCCAGCCGCACCTGGGCCACCTGCTCGACGTAGACCGGCACGCCGCCGGAGGCGTCGATCACGACCCGCTTCACGTCCTCGACGGAGCCAATCAGGCCCACGCCGCGAACGATGAGCCACGCGCCGCTCGATTCGATCACGTTGCCGCCCACGTTGAGGTTGCTGGCGCTCACGGCCGCGACCACCGCGCTCAGGGGAACATTGAAGGTCCGGAGTCGATTCGGGTCGACCTCGACCTGGTACTGCTGCACCTGACCGCCGACCGACGCCACCTCGGCGACTCCAGGGACGGCGTTCAACTGGTACCGGACGAACCAGTCCTGGAGACTGCGCAGTTCTCGGAGGGAGTGGGTGGGGCTCTCCAGCGTGTACCAGAAGACGTGGCCGACACCTGTGGCGTCGGGACCGAGTGTTGGCATGACCCCGGACGGCAGGCTGCGTCCCACGAGGCTCAGGCGCTCGAGAACCCGCGTGCGCGCGAAGTAGAGATCGATGCTGTCGTCGAAAACGACGTAGATCATCGAGAACCCGAAGGCCGACTGGGACCGCACCGCCCGGACGCCGGCCAGGCCTTGGAGACTCGTGGTGAGCGGGTAGGTAATCTGGTCCTCCACCTCCTGCGGGCTGCGACCCGTCCAGTCGGTGAAGACGATCACCTGGTTGTCCGACAGGTCTGGAATCGCGTCGATCGGCGACGCGCGGAGCGCCCACCATCCCCAACCGGCAAGACCCAGGTACAACAGCACGACGAGAACACGCTGACGAAGCGAGAGGTCGATGAGCGCTTTGATCATGGGAAGACTGCCGTCATGTCACGAAGCGCGCGAACGCGCGCGCAACGCCGACCCGGACATGCATCCGGGCGGACACACACGACGAGAGCCTTCGACTAGACGAGGAGAACGGAGAACAGCAGGTGCCGTGCAATCGTGTGGTGCGGATGGGCCGACGCGAATCGAGCGGCCGTGGCCTTCCACGATGGACGAAGGTCCGCCGCCGGCATCGTCATCACAGCCACCGGAGCGGCGCCCGCCAGCGCGTACGGCGGCGCCGGTGGCGCGTCGTCGCTTTCAGACGAGGCACAGCAGGCGTCGGCCGCGGCCTGGGTCACCGGACGATCGACGCGTTGGCCGTCAGCGTCACGCTCGTGCATGGGACACGCCGTGCCTTCGGCACAACACGACATCCGGGCTTCGGCTGTGGCCTTCCAGCCGTTGCAGACGGCCGAATTGCTCACGGCGATGGCTAGCGGCAGCACCATGACCGCCACGCGCCCGAAGAATCGGCTCACAACCCTAGGATGTGTCAGGGTTGTTCGTCGTGTCAATGGCGCTGGAGGCCCGAATCACCTTCGATGGCGCCGGCGGTCCGCTGCGGAGGGAGGTGCGCGAGACACGTCGCCCGCTTCGCCTCCGCCCCAGCTCTGCAGTGCGTGCGGTCGCGCTGCGGCGCGTCGGCATGCCGCTGCACCCAAACCACGACTTCCGTCAGGCCGACGGCACCTCGACTACGCCGACGCCACGACCGCGCGCCAGAGCCAGCAACCTGCGATCGGCCGAGACGAGCACGGCCCCTTCGCGTTCGGCGAGTGCCAGGTACAGGCAGTCCGGGACCTTGTGCTCGAGCGACAGCGCCAGGTTCAGCGCTGCCTGTACCAGTGCCTCGTCGTCTGCGAGGCCGATCACTCCATCGGCGATGGCATCGAGCATCGCCGCCAGCGCGTCGGCCGCGTGTACGGAGGACAACTCCTTACCGGCGACTTTCTGTCGCAGCACGGACGCCACTTCGATGATGAGCAGCCGCGGGGCCACCCATCGCACGGATCGCTCGATCGCGGCCAGGCTTTCGGCCGTTCCGATCTCCGTCACCACCAGCTTCACGGCGATCGAGGCGTCGAGCACGCCGACCGCGGTGTCAGCCACGCCGGTCGCGTTCCTGGCGGATCAACCGGGTGCTCTCCAGGCGCGGAGCCCCGGCCGTGCCGCCCGCGGCCTTGCGGATCGCCCGCGCGCGCCGGAGGAAGGCCGTTCGCTTGGCCTCCACGGACGCCGTCAACGTGCTCCGGACCTCCTCTTCGAGCGAGACCCCCTTGCGGTTCGCACGCGCCCTCAGCGCGTCGGCCACGTCGTCGTCGAGTTGCCGGACTTTGAGGTCGGCCATGCGTCAAGGCTAGCACTGACCCCAGGTGGGGTCAACTCGGGGCGGGCGCGCCCGCGTGCATCGGCTCACTCCCCCGCCGTACCCGCTTCCGAGATCGCCGCGCACGTGCTGCCGCCCGGCCGCCGCGGCGCGGCTGGAATCCCGCGGAGCTGGCCGTCGGGCCCCTGGCTGGCCGAGGGTGCTGCCCCCAGGATCGCCCAGACGACACACGTGGCGACGGCGCGATGCTTCATGCCCATCCTCCATCCAACGGTTGGCACCGCCACGGCCGGGCAGGTCGCCGAACATGCGTGACACGGCATTCCAAGTACGTTCGTACCGTCCCCAGGCCTGAAAAAGAGGGCGGTCCGCGGCGGCCCACCCTCGTCAACGGGCGCTTTCAGTTACGCGTCTGTTTCGGGCTCCAGGCTGAACCGCGCGACATGCACGGCGAGCTCGAGACGGTTCCGCACGCCCAGTTTGCCGTAGATCACAGACAGCTGGTTCTTGACGGTCTGCTCCTGCAGTCCGAGCCGCCTTGCGATCTCACGGTTCGTCAGGCCCGTCAG
>JBQTIE010000121.1:0-4717 GCA_052389315.1 Acidobacteriota bacterium | reverse complement strand
CTAGGGGCGAAGAAACCCTGACAATAGTCTTCCTCGGCGCAACTATTTTCTGACGCTCGCGCCGAAGCGGCTCTCATGCGCTGAATTCGGGCCTGCTGCACTGAAGTCACGAGCCGGCATCTGGCACGAAATAGGGATGTAGCGTGGGCATGTCACCTGCGCCGCTGTCCGCCTCCGGACGGCCGCTGGTGGTCGTGGGCGCCGGCCCCGCCGGGCTGACGGCCGCCCTCGAGTTGGCTCGCATTGGCGTGCCCGTCCTCGTTCTCGAGGCCGGACCACGGGTCGGCGGCCTTTCCCAGACGGTCGAGCACAACGGCTTCAGGTTCGACATCGGCGGCCATCGGTTCTTCAGCAAGGTCGCGGCGGTCACGGCGTTGTGGCGCTCCGTCCTCGGCCCTGACTTCATACGCCGGCCCCGGCTGTCTCGGATCTTCTACAACGGCTCCTTCTTCGACTATCCGCTGAAACCCATGAACGCGCTGAAGGGGCTCGGCCCTATGCGCAGCGTCGGCATCCTCGCCAGCTACGTGTTCGCGCAGGTACGACCGATTCGGCCTGAGGTCAGCTTCGAGGACTGGGTCACGAATCGGTTTGGAAAGCGGCTCTACCGAACCTTCTTCAAGACCTACACCGAGAAAGTGTGGGGCATCCCGTGCACCGCGCTCAGCGCTCGCTGGGCCGCGCAGCGCATCATGGGGCTCTCGCTGGCGACGGCGGTGCTGAACATGCTGGCGCCAAAGATGAACCGCCGTTCCGGCCGAACCATCAAGACGCTCATCGACGAGTTCGAGTATCCGCGTCTGGGTCCAGGGATGATGTGGGAGGCCTTCGCCCGCGAGGTCGAACGGCTCGGAGGCGAAGTACGCCTGAACGCGAAGGTGACGCGGATTCTGCACGATGCGGGGCGAGTCGACGCCGTCGAGATCGAATCCGGCGGAGTGCGCTCCATTCAACCCGTCTCCAACGTCATCTCGACGATGCCGCTGCGGCACCTGATCAGAAGCCTTGGCGACCAGGCGCCGAGCGAGGTGCGTGATGCCGCGCAGCGATTGAAGTATCGCGACTTTCTGACCGTCGCTCTGATGGTCGACCAGCCCGACGTTTTCCAGGACAACTGGATCTACATCCACGATCCCGCCGTGAAAGTCGGGCGCATCCAGAATTTCAAGAACTGGAGTCCGGAGATGGTTCCGGACCAATCAAAGACCTGTTTGGGCCTCGAGTACTTCTGTACGGCGGGAGACGACATCTGGTCGAAGTCCGAGCAGGAACTCATCGAGCTGGCAACGGCGGAGCTTGGCACGATCGGCCTCGTCGCGCCGGAACGAGTGTTTGGTGGAACCGTCGTCTATGCGCCGAAGGCCTATCCGGTGTACGACGAAGCCTACGAGGGCGCTCTGGCAGTGATCAAACCGTATCTCGGTGGCTTCGGAAACCTGCTGACCATCGGCCGCAACGGCACCCACACGTACAACAACCAGGACCACTCGATGGTCATGGGCATGCTGGCCGTGCGCAAGCTGCTTGGCGAACAGCACGATCTCTGGAACCTGGACGGCAAGGACGAGTATCTCGAAGAGGTGCAAGAGGGCGGGGAGGCATCCCTTGATCTGCGTGAGCTCGCCGGAACGCAGCCAATTGTCCCCACGCCGGAGTTCCTCACGTCATACAAGACGACTGCGAGCGCCAGGCCCTCGCATCACTGACGCAGTAACGACGGATGCGGCCGCACCTCTCAATCATCGTGCCGTTTCACAAGGGTCTGTCGCTGCTCGACCGCTCGCTCGGGGCGCTCGGCCCGGCGGCCCCTGGGGACGAACTCATCGTCGTTGCCGACGGCGCCGTGGACGATTGCCACGCGCTGGCTGCCGCGCACGGCGCGCGCGTTGTCGAAATTGCCGGCCCTCGGGGGCCAGCGGCCGCCCGCAATGCCGCTGCCGCTGTCGCGACCGGCGATGTGCTGGTCTTCGTCGACGCCGATGTCGTCGCGTCCACAACGGCGCTGGAGCGCGTCGCACAGATCTTCAGCGAACGCCCGGACCTGTCCGCCGTGTTCGGCGCCTACGATGAGAACCCGGCGGCTGAGGGGTTCGTCTCACAGTACAAGAACCTGGCTCACTCGTATTTTCACCGCGTGTCCGGCGGACCGGCGAAGACGTTCTGGGCTGGCTTCGGCGCCGTGCGGCGGTCGGCGTACATGGCCGTCGGTGGCTTCGATGAGCGGTTCGCGCGACCCTCTATCGAGGACATCGACCTCGGGTATCGACTCTCGGAGGCCGGGCATCAAATACTGCTCGATCCCTCACTGGCGGTGTGTCATCTGAAACGCTGGACGCTGTGGTCGATGTTCAAATCGGACGTCCTGGATCGCGGCATTCCGTGGACGCAGTTGATTCTCCGCTACGGACAGTTCGGCAGTGACTTGAACGTGCGGACGACATACCGCGTGTGCGTGGTCGCGGCATACCTGGCCGTGGCCTGCGCGATCGGCGGGTTGGTCGACGCGCGGCTGCTCTGGGGCGTGGTCCCGCCTGCCGCGCTGCTCGCCTATCTTGGCCGGGACTACTACCGATTCTTCTGGCGTCGGCGAGGATTCGGGTTCGCTCTTCGCGTCTTCCCGCTCCACTTTCTCTACCATCTCTACAACGGCGTGTCGTTTGTGGCGGGGACCATCCTGTTCCTGGCTGTCCGCCACTTCGACGTCCGGCTCCCGGGTGCGCTGCCCGCACAGGCAGCCGGGCGACGTCTCATCGGGGCGCCCGAAGCTGGAGAGGCCGAAGCTGCCGCCGCACGGCGCATGGCGTCGACGGCCGACGCGCCGTAGATTGGATCAGGTTGGGACGGCGCACTTTCCAGTTGCTCCGCTCGTCGATGGTCCAACCAGAACATCCGGCCGCCAGCGCCGGCCGTCGTCCCAAGATGTTCTGGGACCTTTCGTCGCTCGCGTCCGGCCAATTACTCAGCGCGCTTCTCGGGTTCGTCGGGTTCGCCTACCTCGCACGGACGTTGACTCCTGAAACCTACGGTTCGGTGGAGTATGTGGTCGGCGTCGCCGCACTGGCGGCCATCGTCATCGAGGGTGGGATGGGCCCCCTCGGAACGCTCGTGATATCCCGCGATCCCGCACGGGTGGCCGAACTGGCGGGACGCATTCCCATCGCGAGGCTGCTCGTCGCTCTGGTCGTGGTTCCCCTGGTTGGCCTGAGCAGCCACTTGGCGGGTTTCAGCTCGAATGTCACGATGCTGACCTGGTGGTTTGCACTCAGCCTCCTCGCGATTCCCTTCAAGCAAGACTGGCTGCTCCAGGGCCTGGAGAGAATGACCTACGTGGCGCCGGCACAGGTGCTGAAGTCTGCGGGGTTCGCGATTGGTGTGCTGTTGGCGATCCACGGCCCGGGCGATCTTGTCAGGGTCGGCCAGGTTGAAGCCCTGGCCGCGTTCCTCGGCGCCCTCTACTTCATCGTCGTCCAGCGAGCGCTGTCAATCCCACTCGCCCTGGAAGGCCGGCTTGCCAGCACGTGGGCGCTGATGCGGGACGGGGCCGCCATCGGTGCCAGCAACATGCTGTGGCCCTTCATGGTGCACGCGCCGATCCTCCTGGTCACCAACCTCTCCGGAAGCGCAGAGGCAGCGTGGCTCGGAGGGGCGCAGCGCATCGTCGTGGCGTTCGTCAGCTTCAGCGCGCTGTACTTCTTCAATCTGTATCCCTTGATCGCACGCGGACTGACGGAGGACCGCTCCCGGTGGGGACGGCTCATGGACAGTTCGTTTCGGGTGATCGCGTGGGGCAGCATCGGAATCGCGCTGGTGACCACGCTCGTCGCCGAAGTGATTGTCACGGCCGTGTTCGGTGACCTGTTCCGTGTCGCTGGACCCGTCCTGTCCATCTACATCTGGATCCTGCCCCTGCGCCTCCTGTCGGGACATGCGCGCTGGACGCTGCTGGCCGCGGAGCGGCAGCGTCTGCTGCTCCTCGTCGAGCTCGGGTGTGCGGCAACGATCGTGGCCCTTGCTCTGGCGCTGGTGCCCCTCTACGGCGCCGCCGGCGCAGCGGTCGCCGGCGTGCTGGGAAACATCGCCGGATGGTGCCTGGCCCACCGGGCCGCGGAACGGCACGCGGGTTCGCTGCCGGGCGCCCGGCAGGTTCTGCTGCCGATGACCGCGGCCGTGCTGGCCGCCACCGTGGCCTGGTTCGCCGACACGTCCCACCCGTTGCGCCTGGCGCTCGCGATTGGCACGTATGCGCTCAGTATGTGGCTGGCTGCCCCCGCCCTCGTGGCCGATGCGATTCGGCTGGCCCACGCCAAACAACGCGAGCGCGGGTTTCCCCACGCGGGCGACGTCTGATGTTTCCGCAGCCCCGAAAGGACTCAGCGGACGATTCACCGCCCTCATGGGCAGCGATGGATCGCGATGGCTCCGTCGTCGACCGTGGCTGGGACTTCGTGCACCTTGGAGCATTCATCCGTCAACATCGCCCAGAGATCCGGTTGTCCACCCTTCGCATACGACGAGAACGTCGAAATCACCCATGTGGGCCCGCCGCTGTTGGCGCGCGACGCACGCAAGTCGGCGCCTGTGTCAATCCGGTTCCACGGTCGGCCCAGATAGCGCACGATCGGAATCTCGCCGCCATCGCCAACGACGACCACCACGTCGTCGACACGCCTGACGCCCTCGACGAAAGCCACGGCCTGTGTGTAATCCTGTTTCGCAT
>JBQTIE010000120.1:0-2399 GCA_052389315.1 Acidobacteriota bacterium | reverse complement strand
CCCTTGACCGAGGCTCCACCCGTCACGATGTCGGACTTGATGAATCGATAGAGCTCACCAACGCGTCCGCCCCGCATCAGGTCTGCGGCGTGGCTGTCGGCGACGCCGAGCCAGTTGTCTCCCCCGGCGCCTGTCATCAGCACGTTGAGCTCCTGAGCGGCGGTCCGCTGGTAGAACCGCGTGTAGGTGCCGACCCACCAGATGTGAGTGGGTGCCGGCAGGTCCGCCATGATGTCCAGCGACAAGCTGACGTCGTCTCGTCCGTCCTTCCATTCGGGCGTGGTGCTCACGATGTGCGGCATGCCGAGCGCCTCGCAGACACGCGACTGCATGATCTCTTCGTCGATCAGGGGACCGCCGGTGCGGGCCGAAACGGCCACCAACGGCGACGCCCCGCGATCGCGCAACTGCCTGGCGGCGAGCGCGGCCACGGTGACCGAATCGACGCCCCCGCTGAGCATGATGCCCTGCGCGCCGAGCGCGAGGCACCTGTCGACGGCCCGTGTCAGCGCGGGCTCGAACTGTTCGTGCACATCGTCGGCGGACATGAAGGGTTCATCGTCGGCCGGCATGGGCTCCCAGTATTTGTGCTCGGACCATGAGAGGTCCGAGGACACGCGCACGAAGTGCCCGGGCCTGACGCGGCGGACGTGTTCGAAGAACGTCTCTCCGGCGTCTGGCCAGTGCAGCAGGAACTGGAGCGCCAGCGACAGACGGTTGGGCTCCCGGCGAACACCTTCGGCGTGGGCGACGCTCAACACGTTGGCGCCGAACCAGAGGCGGCCGGCTTCCAGGGCATAGAACACCGGGTGGCGGCCGAGCGCGTCATGGCCGAGCAGGAGCACCTCAGCTGCGGCGTCCCAGATCGCGAGGAGATAACAGCCATCGAGACGGTCGAACACCTCCGAGCCCCAGCGCGCGTACGCCGCTGCCGCGATCTCGGCGCAAGTGGTCTCGGCCCCCGGCAAACCCAGGTCCGCGATCAGCTCCGAGCGGTCGAAGAGATATCCGTTGAACACCACCGCGCCTCCGGCCTCACCTCCAGCGAGCGCGGCGACCTCGCAGCCTTCGTCGGCTCGAAACACCCCCAGCCTGCCGACCTGCGTGTCCGGCCGACCGGTCATCGGAGCCTCACGGCCCCAATCGCCCGCGGACGACAAACACGCGTACCAGCGGGCCAAGCCGATTGGCTTCCGTCCGCCGATCGCCGCCGTGCTCATGCGGATGTCCGATCCCTGATCACGAGGCCCCGGCCGAGAAGGGTTTCGAGCAGCTGACGCACCTCTGCCTCGACGGCCCCGCGGCTCATCCCGTACTCCTCGCTCAATCGATCCACGATGGCGCCCACCGTGTGCCGTTCATCGAGAAGTTGAGCGATTCGCGCGCCCGTTTCGTTCAAGGAGAACACGGCCTCCTCGCCGAGCTTCAGGAGCAGCGCCTCGCCTTCGATCACCTGCAACACCACGTCGGTTGCGAAAGAGAGTCGGTCGTTGGGGCTCACGAGACGGTCTGCCGGCATCACGCGTACCGCTTGACGAGACGTTGGACGAAGCCCAGGGCGTCCTCGTGGGCAGGGTACCGTTGTGGGAACCGGTCACTCAGCAACTTGGCAATCCTCTCGACGGTGGTGCTCCCGTCGCAACAGGACAACACGTACTGCACGGCTGCGCCTTCCGGGTCCAGTGAAGGCCGAAAGGTCACGGCGACCTTTCGCACCGTGGACAGGTTGACCGGCGCGGAAAGCAGCGTGGAGTGCTGCTGCATCGTCGAGGCCGCGGTCGCACTCCAGATCCAATCGCCGAACGGGGCTCGATTGAGCGCCAGGGAGAGCGTTTCGCCCGCTCGCACCGGCATTGGCGGGTCCAGCGGCAGAAACGCTGGAGACCAATGAAGCGGCGGCTCGAACGGTGACGTCGACAGCCAGCGATCGCCGAGCTTCATGCTGAACCATCCCAGCCAGCCGTGACACTGTCCCGACCGGATCACCTCGAAGGCGGCGTCGACATCGAGGGCTGTGTACTGATCCTTCGTCAGATCCACGGTGTGCAGAACCTTGGGTTCGGCCAGGGGCCGTGCGTCGCCCAGGCCTTCGGGTCGATAGAAGATCGTGTTGGCGGCGTAGGCTCGCGCCGGGCTCAGGTCCACTCCATGCTGGGGCGTGGACCACCCGCCGATCTCCCGGGCGTGCACCTCGGGGAGCGATACCGGCACGGCTTCCATCGTGGCTGCACTCGGGATCAAGACGCCTCCGGGCGCGAGCACAGTGTCGCGCGCGTGGTAGAGCGTGCGCAGCAGGTCCTCCGTCAGCAGAAAGTTTCCCGTCAGGACGGACACGATGACGTCCACCGGTTCCGGCGGCTTCACGTCCTCGATGCGTCCCTGGAGGCACGTCACGACGT
>JBQTIE010000119.1:0-23359 GCA_052389315.1 Acidobacteriota bacterium | reverse complement strand
GCTGGCCGTCGTCAACGTCGAACTGCGCTCCCCGTACTGGAAGGGCCTTGGGGCCGTGGGATTCCTCGACGCGGGCAACGTCTTCAAGCGTGCCGGCGACATCAGCCTTCGCGAGTTACGGCCTGCCACCGGCGTCGGCGTGCGATACCGTTCCCCGCTGGGCCCGTTGCGCGTCGACCTCGGGTTCAATCTCAATCGACGAGTCCTGGCGAGCGGAACCCGGGAGCGCGGCACCGTGCTGCACATTTCCCTTGGCCAGGCGTTCTGAAACGGCGTACACGTGGCGATGATGACGGCCGTTCGAGTGTTGGCGTCGACCCTGGCCACCGTGGTGGGTTGCGCCTCCGCCGCTGGAGCGCAGCCCGAGCTCATCGAGCGCACGCTCGCCATCGTCGGCGGGCAGGTGCTGACGCTGTCCGATCTCAACACCGCGCTGGCCTTGCGACTGGTCGAGCCGAACTCGACCCCTGGCGGCACCGCGACCGAGCGGCTGATCGATCGCCTGCTCGTCCTGCGCGAAGTGGAACGCTACGCGCCGCCGGAACCCGGCGCGTCGGCGATCCAGAGCGCGCTGGCTCAAGTCCGCCGCCGTTTTCCAGACGAAGAGGCGTACGCCCAGACGCTGCGCGAAGGAGGCTTCACGGAGGAACGCGTGCGCGGTTGGGTGCGGGACGACCTGCGGATTCGAGCGTACCTGGACCAACGCTTCGCCGCTGTGACGGCGCCCACCGACGACGATGTGGCGGCCTTCTACCGGAGCCGACCGTCCGACTACCAGGCGAAGGGGGTGAGCGTCGAGGCCGCGTCTCCGCAGATCAGGGAGCTCTTGAGCGCGCAGCGGCGACAGAGCCTGATCAGCGACTGGATCGCAGACCTGCGCCGACGCACGACGGTCATCGAGCTGTGGCGTCCCCCCCCCGGCCCGATCGGCTGACCCGGGGCAGCGCTTGGCGGATCAGATTCTCGCAATCGTGACGTACCCCATCACCACCTGGGCGACGTTGAACAGCGCGTGGCTGACGACGTTGCCGATGACGCTGCGGCGCACGACGTACAGCACCCCCCAGGTTGCACCCATCAGACCCGTGACGACCGCGGCGTCCCACCCCTGCAGCGTGTGGCCCAGGCCAAAGGCCGCACTCGTGGCGATGATGCCGACGCCCACGCCGCCCAGCCGCTGCTCGAAGCGGTGCAGGAGAAAGGCGCGCTGGATCTCTTCGCGGATGCCTCCCGCGATCAACACCAGGACGATGAAGCCGGCCAGCAGCGCCGGCGACGCGAAGAGGGCACCGAAGGGATTCGTCTCCACGTTGTGGAGGGCGGGTGCGAGCGCGCGCAGGCCGAGTTGAATGAGCACGACGAGGATCAACAGCAGCGGGACCAGCATCACCCCGGCCGCCGCTTCGGCCAGGACGGGGCGTGGCCCGACGAAGATCGCGTGCGCGGGCTCGCGCGAGCCGTGCAGGAAGTAGGCGATCAGCCCCAGCAGCAGCACCGTGTCGACGGCGGACAAGCTGAACACGAACGCGGGCGTCAGCACACCGTCGGTCATCGGGGTCAACCCGCCTCCCGTCAGCGCCGCCACCGCCACCAGCTGCGTCGGAAAGCCCGAGCAGAGCAGCACCTCGATGACCGCTCGTCGTCGGGTCGTCCGCGGTGCGCCCGGGACGGGTTCCACTGCGGCGGCCGGCATCGACGTGCCGTCTGGCCATGGTTCGGACGGGTCCGGTGTCTGGGGCGGCATGCGCTCCGATGGTACACTCGCCGGCGCTTCCGGCCCTTTGAAGTCCTTCGCGCGACCCTGTAACGTGTAGGTGTCGTGGCTACTCCCCGCCCCGTCAAGTCAGATGCTCAGCCCGAGCGCGTGCTGATTGTCGAAGACGATCGCGCCGCGCGCCTGGGCCTGGCCGAACTCGTGCGCGGGTGGGGGTTCGTCGCCGAGGTCGCCGTCAGCGGCGAGGAGGCGCTCTCTCGTGTCGGCTCGTTTCGGCCGTCCATCGTGGTGACCGACCTGGTGATGCCGAAGATGAGCGGGCTCGATCTGCTGAGAGCGCTGAAACAAGACGCGGATCCGCCCAGGGTCATCGTGCTTACCGCGCAAGGCACCGTCGAGACGGCGGTGGAAGCCGTCAAGGATGGGGCGGAAGATTACATCACCAAGCCCGTGGATCCGCAGCGGCTGCGTCGGCTCATCGAGCGGCTGGCGGAGTTGAGCGCGCACCGCCGCGAGAACCAGGCGCTGCGCCGGCTGCTGCGGGGCAGCGGCACCTTCGGCCGCATTGTCGGGCACAGCGCCCCCATGCGGAAGATCTATCAGGTGCTCGAGCACGCCGCGCCAACCACGGCATCGGTCCTGATCATCGGAGAGTCGGGGACAGGCAAGGAGCTGGTCGCGCAGACGATTCACCAGTTGAGCCCGCGGGCGGCGGAGCCCTTCGTGGCGATCAACTGCGCCGCCATTCCCGAAACCCTGCTCGAGAGTGAGATCTTTGGACATGAGCGCGGGGCCTTCACCGGCGCCATCGACCGCCGTGCGGGCTGCTTCGAGCTGGCGGATCGCGGCACGTTGTTCCTCGACGAGATCTCCGAAATGACGCCGGTCACGCAGGTCAAACTGCTGCGCGTGCTGCAGGAGCGGCGGTTCCGCCGGCTGGGTGGTCGCAACGAACAGCAGGTCGACGTCCGGGTCCTGGCGGCCACCAACCGCAACCCGCTCGAGGCGATTCGCGATGGCCAGCTGCGCGACGACTTGTACTACCGCCTGAACGTGTTCGCGATTCTCCTGCCGCCGCTGCGTGACCGCGTGGAAGACGTGGCGCTGCTCGTCCAGGCGTTCCTGGAAGAGTTCAACCTGCCCGATCGACGACCCGTGCCGGCGATCTCGCCGGAGGCGCTGCGCCTGCTCGAGGCCTACGACTGGCCCGGCAACATCCGCGAGCTCCGCAACGTGATGGAGCGCGCCACGATCCTGGCTGGCGGTCGCGACATCGGTCCCGAGCATCTCCCGCGGTTCGAACCCCTGCATGCGGCTCAGCCGTCTGGCGGCGTGACGATACGTCCCGGCATGACGGTCGATGAAGCCGAGCTCAAGCTCATTGTCGCGACCCTGGAGGCGGCCGGCGGGAACAAGACCCGCGCGGCCGAGATGCTGGGCATCAGCCTCAAGACGCTTCACAACAAACTCAATCGCATGAAGGAAGGCGTCTGATCGCCGATCCGCGCCCCGCCCCGCATGCTGTCCATCAAGCAGAAACAGGTCCTCGGCGTGACGTCCATCGTCGTCCTCGTCGTGGCGGCCCTGAGCGGGCTGCAGCTGATGGCGCTGACGCGGACCTTGCTGCAGGAGAGCCGGGCGCGCGGCGAGCTCACGGCCATGACGATCTATCACCGTGCGCAGGACGTGGTGGCCAGCGAGGTGACGGCGTACGAAGACCTTCGGCGTGACTCGGGTGTCCGCGCGGCCCTCGAGGCGGCCCTGTACTCGGAAGACGTCGTTTACGCGGCGATCGTCGATCGCAGCGGCTCCATCGTGGCGCACAGCGACCCGACCCGCGTCGGCGAGAGGCTGCCCGAGGGGGATGATCTCCTCGCCCTCGCAGACGCGCCCGGGCTGTCGCAATTGCGCGCCGTCTACCAGACCGAACGTCTGCTCGAGTGGCGACAGGCGATGCGGCTCGGTGGCGTCCCGTTCGCGGACGTTCGTGTCGGGTTGTCCACCCTGCTCATTCGGCGCAACTTGACGGCCGCGTTGCAGCCTGCCGCGCTTGCCGCAGCCCTGGCGCTGCTGGTCGCCATCATCGTCGCTGTCGCGCTGGCGCAGGTGGTGCTCCGCCCCATCCATGTGATTCGCAACGGCCTCACGCGGCTGGGGCGCGGTGACCTGGGCGCGTCGCTCGACCTTGAAGAAGCCGAGTTCCGCGAACTCGGGGATGTCTTTGCCGGGATCACCGACCAGCTCCGGGCGGCCCTTCCAGGCCGCGCCGAGCGCCAGCAGGTGATGGAGCTGTCGCGCCGCATTGCGGCATTGGGGCGTCTGACAGCAGGGGTGGCCCACGAGGTGCGAAACCCGCTCAATGCCATGACCATCCACTTGGAGCTGCTGCGACAGAAACTGACGGCGCAGGCGGAGCCGGAGGGCGCCGTCGCGCACGTCGAGGTGATCGCTCAGGAGATTCGCCGGCTCGACGAAGTGGTGCAGGGGTTCTTGAAGTTCGCGCGGCCCGAAGAGCTATCGCTGTACCCCGTATCGCTGCCGGAGCTGGTGGAGGAAGTCATCAGCACGATGGCCGTCGAGGCCGAGGTCAACGGCGTCACCGTCGAGACCGCCATCGCAGAGGATGTGCCGCGCGTCGAGGCGGATGCCGGCCTGCTCCATCAGGCCTTGCTCAACCTCGCCCGCAACGCCGTGCAGGCGATGCCGAAGGGAGGGGTCCTTCGCATCCGCTGCGCGCCGGGCAAAGACGGGCGCGTAGAACTGCGCATCTCGGACACCGGCGTCGGGATCGCGCCGGAGCACCTGGCCCGCATCTTCGACTTGTACTTCAGCACCAAGGAAGGCGGGACCGGGATCGGCCTGTCGATCGTCTACCGCACCGTGCAGCTGCACCGCGGTGACATCGACGTCGAATCGACGTCTGGCGTCGGCACCACCTTCGTGATCAAGTTGCGGTCATCGCCCCGGTGAGTGCTTGTACAATCGAGCTGGACTCGTGCGCGCCTTTCCGCTGCTCCTCGTCTTGGTTCTGGGCGCGTCCGCTGGGGGCGCATGTGCCAAGGCACGCGCGGAGACCGAACCCGTGCTGCCCGAGCTGGTGCCGCCTCCGCCCCCGCCCCGGCTGATCGAGCCCTTCTACGGCGACCCGGTGCCGACGATCGAGCCCGGTCCGGTTGAATCGGCGCTGGCCGTGCCGCCGGCGAAGCCCGCTCGTCCGGCGAGCCCGCGCGTCGACTCGGTCAAATCCGAGGCCGAGCGCCTCGACGCCGAAAAGATCGTGACCGCGCCCCCGCCGCTCACCCTCGAACCGCTGCGGGGGGCGACGGAGAAAACGGAAGCCTCCATTCGGGCGCTGCTGGACCGCGCGTCCAGGGATCTCCAGCGCGTCAACTACCCCCGGCTCGACGCCGACGGCCGGGCGCAATTCGACATCGCTCGTCGGTTCATGCAGCAAGCCGAAGAGGCACTCAAGAGCGGCAACCTGCCATTTGCGGGCAAGCTGGCCGACAAGGCCGCGATCATGGCGGCCGTACTGGTGAGATGAGGCCCTGTGTCGCTTCTCGAACCGGGCGTCCACCGCGATGAATCCGGTTGCACGCACCCTCACGATAAGCGAAAATAGAGCGAACCACGGCGAATTCGTGGGTGTTCACGATATCTAGCGTATGACCTAAAAAGAAAACGCAATATCTTGTGTTACAGAGGCTTGACAATGTGTGTGGCGAGGCGCATATTGAGCGTCGCGCGTTTGACGGCTTGGAGGCCGGTGACTCCCAGGCGCTGGCTGCCCCAAGGAAACAACGGACACAGACGACGACTTCGATCGACTTCAGAGAACGCGCTTCAAGCCATTTACCGAACGGCGAGCTGAGAAGGGCTGGCGCCCCAGAGGGGAGAGGTGTCGCTCGGACGGAGGAAGCATGCAGGAAGGCGCTGGTCCCAAGATGACGGCGGCTGGAGCCGCACAACAGTCCGTTTCCACGGGTCACCCAGGTCCGATCGAGGCGGCCGATTCCCCGAAAGCGCGGCGCAGTGCCCCCGAGGCGCCAGGGGTGGAGTTCCCTCGCTATTTTTCGACGATGGGGCTCGATCCGTTCGATCGGCTCGATTGGGAATTGCGGGACGCCATCATCGGCAACGAAAAAGGCCACGTGGTTTTCGAGCAACGCCAGGTGGAAGTCCCCAAGGCCTGGTCTCAACAGGCGACCAACATCGTCGTCTCCAAGTACTTCCGCGGGCACATCGGCTCGCCCGAACGCGAACGGTCCATCAAACAGCTGATTGGCCGGGTCGTCGGCACCATATCCGACTGGGCACGGCGCCAGCGCTACTTCGCCTCAGCCGAGGCGCTGTCGGCCTTCAGCGACGATCTCCAGCACCTGCTCGTCGAGCAGAAGGCCGCGTTCAACAGCCCCGTGTGGTTCAACTGCGGGTTCGAGACGGCGCCCCAGTGCTCCGCGTGCTTCATCAACTCCGTGGACGACACGATGGAGTCGATTCTGACGCTGGCCAAGACCGAGGGGATGCTCTTCAAGTACGGGTCGGGCACCGGCAGCAACCTCTCCTCGATTCGCTCGTCGAAGGAGCTGCTCGCCGGCGGCGGGACGGCGTCGGGCCCTGTGTCGTTCATGAAGGGCTTCGATGCGTTTGCGGGCGTCATCAAGTCGGGCGGCAAGACGCGCCGCGCCGCGAAGATGGTCATCCTCAACGCCGATCATCCCGACATCGTCGAGTTCATCAACTGCAAGGTGGACGAGGAGCGCAAGGCCTGGGCGCTGATCGATGCCGGCTACGACGGGTCGTTCACGGGCACGGCCTACGCGTCGGTGTTCTTCCAGAATTCGAACAACTCCGTGCGCGCGACCGACGAATTCATGCGGGCGGTGCTCGACGATGGCCTGTGGCAGACGCGATCGGTGACCAACGCCGAGGTGATGGACACGTATCGGGCCGCCGACCTGATGCACCTCATCGCCGAGGGCACGTGGGTCTGCGGCGACCCGGGCATGCAGTTCGACACGACGGTGAACGAGTGGCACACCTGCCCGAACACGGCGCGCATCAACGCCAGCAACCCGTGCTCGGAGTACATGTTCCTGGACGATTCGGCGTGCAATCTCGCGTCGCTCAACCTGATGAAGTTCCTGCGCGAAGACGGCGAGTTCGACACCGAAGCTTTCAAAGCCGCCGTCAGGACGCTCATCACGGCGCAGGAGATCCTGGTCGACAATTCCAGCTATCCGACCAAGGCCATCGAGAAGAACAGCCATGCGTTCAGGCCGCTTGGGCTCGGGTACGCGAATCTGGGAGCGCTGCTCATGTCGCGCGGGCTGCCCTACGACAGCGACGTGGGGCGCGACTACTCGGCGGCGATCACGGCCCTGATGACCGGCGAGGCGTACGCGCAATCGGCCCGGGTCGCGCGCGATCACGGAGGGCCGTTTGCCGGCTACGACCGCAACCGCGAGCCGTTCCTGCGGGTCATGCGGAAGCACCGTGACGCCATCAAGGACATCGACGCCAAGAACGTGCCCGTGGATCTGTATCTGGCCGCGAAGCAGTGCTGGGACGATGCCGTCGAGCTTGGAGAGGACTTCGGCTACCGCAACGCGCAGGCGACGGTTCTCGCGCCCACCGGCACGATCGGCTTCATGATGGATTGCGACACGACCGGAGTGGAGCCCGATATCGCGCTGGTCAAGTACAAGAAGCTCGTGGGCGGCGGGTTGATGAAAATCGTCAACACCACCGTGCCGATGGCTCTCAAGCGGCTCGGCTACACGGCCACCCAGATTGCCGACATCGTCACCTATATCGATCAGCACGAGACGATCGAGGGTGCCCCGCACCTGCTCGACCGCGACCTCCCGGTTTTCGATTGCGCCTTCAAAGCCGCCAACGGCGACCGCTCAATCCAGTACATGGGCCATATCAAGATGATGGGTGCCACGCAGCCGTTCATCTCCGGCGCCATCAGCAAGACGGTGAACGTCCCGAAAGACGCGACGGTCGAGGACATCGAGCAGGCCTATCTCGAGAGCTGGCGTCTCGGTGCGAAGGCCATTTCCATCTATCGCGACGGGTCCAAGCGCACGCAGCCATTGAACACGTCCAAGGATCAGCCGAGCCCGGCGCAGACGGTCACCGCCGCGGCACAGGCGGCGGTGGTCGCACGCACGCCCATTCGGCGCAAGCTGCCCGACGAGCGCCAGGCGCTGACCCACAAGTTCGAGATTGCGGGCCACGAAGGCTACATCACCGTGGGTCTGTTCGAGGATGGACAGCCAGGAGAGATCTTCCTGGTCATGGCCAAGGAAGGCTCGACCATCTCGGGCTTCGCGGACGCCTTCGCGCAAGCCATCAGCTACGCGCTGCAGTACGGCGTGCCCCTTCAGGCGTTGGTGGACAAGTTCAGCCACGTGCGCTTCGAGCCGTCGGGCATGACGAAGAATCCCGACGTGCGCTTCGCCAAGTCCATCGTGGACTACATCTTCCGGTGGATGGCGTCGAAGTTCCTGTCGCCGGCCGCACAATACGTTGCGGGGGTGAACAACCGCGACGAGGTGGCCGATTCGCCCACCGACACCCCTGCCGTGACGACGGTCGCGACGGGCGAGGCCTCAGAGCGTCAGCCGGGGCCCGAGCCGCAGGGCAGGCCTGGGGCCTCGGGGGTGAAGAGGACGGCGTTTGCCGCCATTCAGAATCAGGAAGATGCCCCGCCGTGCTCGACGTGCGGGTCGATCATGGTGCGCAGCGGCGCCTGCTACAAGTGCGGCAACTGCGGCACGACGTCGGGATGTGGCTAGGACGGTGCGGGTGCGTCAGGTGCGATAAGGGGGCCGGGACGGTGCGGGGCGCGGGCGCCCCGCCCGATTTCGGGTGATCAGGTCCCGCACCCGCGCGCCCTCGCTCTCCGGTGAGTCCCTTGGCCTTTCCTTTCCGATCCCATCGCCGATTCCAGCAGATGCTCGACGGCATGGAGTTGAAAGAGGGCACCGCGGGCCCACCAGCGGTGCGCAGGTGAAGACCGTGCCGGCCGAACGTCTCCTGTCCATCCTGCAGCAGTACTGGGGCTACACGTCGTTCCGGGCGCACCAGCGCGAAGCCATGGAAGCCGTCCTCGACGGCCGGGATTCGCTCCTCGTGTTGCCGACCGGCGGCGGCAAGTCGTTGTGCTTTCAGGCGCCCGCCCTCGTTCGGGATGGCCTGGCGCTGGTCGTGTCGCCGCTCATCGCGTTGATGAAAGACCAGGTGGACACGCTCGTCACCAATGGAGTGTCTGCAGCGTGCTACAACAGCGCGATGGCGGCCGACCAGAGGACTTCGGTCCGCGCGGGTCTTCGTGAGGGGCGCTATCGGCTGCTCTATGTGGCGCCAGAACGGCTGGTCGGCACCGGCGGCGCGTCGGTGCTGGGACTGTCTGCCTTGCCCGTGAGCTTCATCGCCGTTGACGAGGCGCATTGCATCAGCCAGTGGGGACACGATTTTCGCCCCGAGTACCGCCAGCTCGCGGCGCTCAGGACGGCGCTGCCCGCCGCCAGCATGCACGCGTTCACCGCAACGGCCACGCTGCGGGTGCGCCGCGACATCGTGGCCCAGCTGGGACTGAACGATCCCGTCCAGCTGGTCGGATCGTTCGATCGCCCGAATCTCGTGTACCGGGTGCGCCCCCGCGCCAACCTGAAACGCCAGATCCTCGACGTGCTGGCTCGTCACGCGGGGCAGGCGGGCATCGTCTACTGCCTCTCCCGCCGCGAGGTCGATGATCTCGCCGCGTGGCTGCGGGACGAAGGCCACCGTGCGCTGTCGTATCACGCGGGCCTCGACGACGAGACGCGCCATCGACATCAGGACGCGTTCCTCAACGAAGAGGCGGACCTCATGGTGGCGACCGTGGCATTCGGCATGGGGATCGATCGCTCCGACATCAGGTTCGTCATTCACGCGGGCGCGCCGCAATCGCTCGAGCACTACCAGCAGGAATCAGGGCGAGCGGGCCGCGACGGCCTCGAGGCGGAATGCGTATTGATTGCGTCGGCCTCCGACTTCATGAAGTGGCGCTTGCTGCTCGAGCGCAACGGCGAGTTCAACGACGAGCGGCGGAGCCTCCTCCGCGACATGGAGCGCTACGCGGCCAAGGTGGGGTGCCGTCACCGCCACCTGGTTGGCTACTTCGGCGAGTCCTACCAGCGGCGATCCTGTGAGGCGTGCGACTACTGTCTCGGCGAGCTCGAGGTCGTGGACGAACCGGTTGTGCTGGCACGCAAGATCCTCTCGTGCGTCGCCCGCCTCGGCCAACGGTTCGGCGCCGCGCACGTGACCAACGTCCTGCGAGGAGCCGAGACCGAGGCCGTCGCCGCCCGCGGGCATCAGTCCCTGAGCACGTTCGGGCTGTTGCGTGACGCGTCGATGGACGAGGTCCGCGGCTACATCGATCAACTCCTCGCGCACGGGCTCCTGCATCAGGCGGACGATCAATACCCCGTGCTTCGCCTCAGTTCAGCCGGGGTCGCCGCGATGAAGGATCCGACCGGCTGTGCGGATCTCTCGTTGTCTCGACAGCGGAGGCCCATCAAGGGGCGGAGCGCCGTGCGGGCCAGGGTGGACGTCGAGTCGTGGGAGGGCGTGGACCAGGCCCTGTTCGCGCGCCTGCGCACCATGCGGCTGGAGATCGCCCATGCCAGGGGAGTACCGCCGTATGTGATCTTCCACGATGCAACGCTGCGTGAGCTGGCACGCGTGCGCCCATCCTCTGTCCGGGAGCTGGAAGGGATCTACGGGATGGGCACGCGCAAGATCGAGGATCTCGGGCGGATCGTCCTCGAGACGATCAACGTGGACTAGACGCGGCCACGTCCATGGCGAAGCGTCCGCCCCTCTCCCTCGTGGTCCACAAGAACGCGAGTGCCTCGTCTTCCGAGGTCGATCGGCTGTATCAGCTGCCGCTCGAGGAATTCACCGCGGCTCGCAACGAACTGGCCAAGCGCGGCGGTCGCACGGATCCCGCGATTCGCGGCCTCGAGAAACCGACTGTCGCGGCCTGGGCCGTCAACCACCTGTACTGGCACGATCGACTCGTCTATGACCGGCTCGTGACCGCCGCTGAGCGGGTCCGCTTGGCCCACCACGCGCGGCTCGCCGGCAAGGACAGCGCGCTGGGCGATGCGGAGCGCGCGCACGGCGAGGCGCTGCGCGAGGCGATGGACGCGGTGCGTGCCCGGCTGCGGGCGTCCGGCGAGGCGGCGTCGCCGGCGACGCTCGAGGCGGTGGGCCAGACGCTGCGGGCCCTGCCCACCGATGCGGCTGCGGGCCGACTGGCGCGCCCGCTCAAGCCGCGGGCTTTCGACGCGCTCGCTGGTGTGGCGCTGCGTCCCCTGTCCCCGAAGGCGCCGCCCCCGGTCGGGTCGCCGCCAGGGTCGTCTCGGTCCTCGAAGGCCGAGATCGCGGAGCACGCCCGCCACGTCACGGCGCGTCGCCGCCGCGCGCACCAGCTCTGGCGGACGGCCACGGCCGCGGTCACCAAGGCTCGCGCGGCGCTGGCCAGTGCCGAACGCACGCTCGCCCGACGAGAGCAGGACGCGGCCGCCGCGAGGAAGGCCGCCGACCGCGCGCGCGCGGCTCTGGCCGACGCCGTGGCCGCGCAGGAGCGGGCGGCGCTCGATGCGCGCGAGTAACCCGCCAAGGTAGGATGTTCACATGGCGCCACCGCTGCTTCACGACTTCGACTGGTCCACGGCGTTCATCGCCGACGCGTGTGCTCATCTCAAGCTGCCGCTGCGTCTGGGCCCGCATCAGCTGCGCCCCCGTCGCCGCGAGCATCGCGTGGCGGGTCGAGCCCGTCCGGCACGTCACGCGGGCAGCACCGACGTGTTTCTGGAGGCCATCGCGGCCTCGGCGCCCGGCGAGATTCTCGTCATCGACAACGTCGGCCGGATGGACGAGGGGTGCATTGGCGACCTCATCGCGGGAGAGGCCCACGTGGCGGGCCTGGCGGGGATCGTCGTGTGGGGCGTTCATCGGGATTCGCTGGCGATCGACGCCATCGGCATCCCGACGTGGTCGCTGGGCACCAATCCGGCGGGCCCGCAGGAGCTCCGCACCAGAAGCCCGCACGCCCTCGAGGCCGCCTCGCTCGGGCACGTCACCGTCACGCCAGACGATTTCGTGCTTGCCGACGCGGATGGGGTCGTCGTGGTCGTGGAATCGGAGCTGGCGCGGGTGGTGGACGCGGCTCGAGATATCGCGGCGCGTGAACGTGCGCAAGCGGATCGTCTGTTCAAGGGCGAGCGACTGTGGCAACAGCTGCGAGTGGCCGAGTACGTGGCGCGACGGAAAGCCGACCCGTCGTGGACCTTCCGGGCGCACTTGGCCGAACACGGGGGCGCCATCGAGGTGTGAGCCGCCGGCGTTCTCCCGACCATCGGTCGTGTCGCGAATCGACGCCGCTCTCGTGACGGCCTCGCCCAGGGACACGATATGATCCCGTCGTGCAGCGGCAGTACGTCCACGTCGGCGCTCGGACCATCGCGTACTTCGACTCGGCGCCTCACGATCGATCGCTCCGCGTCCTCGTCTTGATTCATGCCTTCCCGCTCGGCGCCGCCATGTGGGAAGGGCAGGTCAAGGCGCTGCCCCCAGGCTGGCGGCTGATCGCGCCTGACCTCCGCGGCTTTGGGGGATCCACCATCGCTGAGCCAGACGAAGCACCCACCATGGACGACTACGCGAGCGACGTCATCGACTTGCTGCATGAGCTGGAGCTCCCGGCGCCGGTCGTCGGTGGCCTGTCGATGGGCGGCTACGTCACGCTCGCCTTGCTTCGGCGCATGACGCCGCGCGCCGTCGTCTTTGCGGCGACGCGCGCCAGCGCTGATTCACCCGAGGGCCGCGCCAACCGGCGGGGCATGCTGGTGCTCGTGGACCGCGAGGGTCCGTCCGGGGTAGCACGCGACATGATGCCCCGGCTGCTCGGAGCGACGACGCGTGAGGAGCAACCGGAAGTCGAGCCACTCGTCCGCCGGCTGATCAAGCAGCAAACCCCCGCGGCGATTCGCGGGGCGGTGCTGCGGATGATGGAGCGCCCGGCTTCTTTCGATGTCGTCGCCGCCCTCGCCGTGCCCGCCATCATCGTCGTCGGCGAGGAAGACGAGCTGACGCCCGTCGATGACTCACGCCGAATGGCGGAGGCGAGCCCGGGTGCGCGTCTGGTCGTGGTCCCGCGGGCTGGCCACCTCGTCAACCTGGAGCAACCGGACGCGTTCAACGCTGCCATCCGTGGATTCCTCGGTCAGCTATAGTGCTCTCATGCGGCTGGTGATGGTGGTGGCGGTGCTGGTGCTCAGCCTCGCCTCGGTTCGGGCACAGGAGGAGGTCGCCGTCGACTCTCTCCACCGCCCGTTGGATGAGCTGCTCGATCTGTACGTTCGAGACGGATTCGTCTATTACGGGGCCCTTCGGAGCGTGCGGGCGCAGCTCGATGCGTATGTCGCCTCGCTCGACCAAGGCGTTGCCGCCGCGCACGCGCGGGGCAGCCGAGCCCAGCAGCTGGCGTTCTGGATCAATGCCTACAACGCGCTGGTGCTCCGCACGGTCGTCGATCGCTATCCCATCGGCGGACAATCCCGACTCTACCCGGCCAGCAGCATTCGACAGATAGCCGGCGCTTTCGAGCGCCTGTCTCATCGGGTGGCGGGACGGTCGCTGACGCTGGATGCGATCGAACGGGATATCCTCACGCCACTGGGCGACCCTCGCGTGCTCCTGGCGCTCGGACGCGGCGCGGTGGGCGGCGGACGTCTCCGCAGCGAGGCCTACGATGCCACGCGCGTCGAACAACAACTGGCCTCCGTGGCGGCCGAGTCGCTGACGCGCAAGGAGATCGCGCACGTCGACACGCTCGAGGACCGCCTGGTGGTTTCGCCCCTGTTCTCCTGGCGCGAACAGACGTTCGTGTCGGCGCTCTCGGAGAAGGCCGCGAGTGTGTTCAAGTCGCGGAGCCCCCTGGAGCGCGCGGTGCTGGCCTTGATCGGGCCGCATCTGGTCACCTCGGAGGCCGAGTCCCTCGAGAAGAACACGTTTCGCCTGGAGTTTGCGGACTTCGACTGGCGTCTGAACGATCTCGGCGCGCGGCCGCCAGGATGACCGGCGTCGCCGGCCTTGCCACGCAGCGCGCCGCACCCTGCATCCACACGTCGAGTGCACGATGGACCTTCAACTGACCGGGAAAGTCGCCGTAGTGACGGGCAGCAGCCGAGGGCTCGGGTTTGCCACGGCGCGCGCGCTGATCGGCGAGGGCTGCCACGTGGCGATCTGCGCGCGCGGCGCCGAGCGGTTGCAGGCCGCCGCCGACCAACTGGCCGCTGAGGCGGCCAGCGGGGCGCAGGTGTTCGCCCTCTCCACGGACGTCTCGACCGCCGAGGGCGTGACGCGGTTGATCGACGAGACGATTCACCGATTCGGCGGTCTGGACGTCCTCGTCAACAACGTCGGCCTCGCGCGAGGCGGCGCCCTCGAAGAGACGCCGGACGCCGTCTGGCAGGAAGCCTTCGATCAAACGCTCTTCCCGGCGATTCGGGCGTCCCGCGCGGCGGCCCCGCACCTGCGGCGGCGCGGGGGCGGCGCGATCGTGATGGTCTCGTCCATCTTCGGTCGCGAAGCCGGGGGGCGCATGACGTACAACGCCGTCAAGGCCGCCGAGATCAGCCTCACCAAGTCGCTCGCTCAGCAGTTCGCCAAAGACAACGTCCGCGTGGTCTCGGTGGCGCCAGGATCGATTCTCTTCCCAGGCGGATCGTGGGACGCGCGTCAGACGGCGGATCCTGCCGGCATCGCCGACTTCGTCCGCCGCGAGCTGCCGTTCGGGCGCTTCGGCCACGCACACGAGGTGGGCGATGTCGTCGCCTTTCTGGCCTCTCCGCGCGCCAGCTGGATCAGCGGCACGACGGTGGTGGTGGATGGATGCCAGTCGCGGATGTTCTAGTCCGCCGATGACGCGGAGGGATTGTCCACAGATTACACAGATTACACAGATTACGCAGAGGTCATTGGTTATCGAGACAGCGTCGAAAATCATTGCCCGAAGGCGCACGGTCACCGCCCGCTCTCGCGACCCGTATCGGGAGCCGGTCGGAGACGGCGGATGATCAGAGGCACGATTGCGAGGATCGGCGAGCTAGCCATGCGATACGGACCTCCGTCCCAACTCGCGACTCTAGACTGCACGTCCTCCCGACGAAGCACTGTCATGTGTGCTCTGCCGCGAGCGATCGCGGTCACCACCGTATATCAGCGTGACTCGTCGTCGAAGCGCCCTCGAGCGTCCGTCGTCTCCGCGGCCGGATGCGCTTATGTGAGCAAGCTGACGCTTGCTCGGCAACTGCCAAGCCACCTTCGAAAGATCGGGGCTTGACAAGGGGTCATTTCATATCAGGGCCAGCGGCATGCTCTCGTGGACCCCACCGCTCGACGGTTTCACGGGGTCGTGTCTGATCTCCCAAACGCCCCCCCTTCTTGAACCTGCCAGCCCGGCCCGAGCGCCCCATCCAACATGCCTTCGGATCGAGGGCCGACCTCAACCTGGCGGTTCAAGCCCCCCATCCCTCTGTGTAATCTGCGTAATCTGTGGATGAGTAATCTGTGGATGAGCAATCTGTGGATGAGTGATCTGCGGACGCGTAATCTGTGGATGCGTGAGCTGGAGATGAGTCGTCCGTGGATCAGCGACGGAACAATGCGTAATAGACCGGCACGCCCAACAACACCACGCCGAACACCACGGACGTCCAGAGCGGCTCGCTCAGCACGGCGTTGATGACGAGGTAGATCGAGGCGGCCACGAACACGGCTGGCACGAATGGGTAGCCGACGACCCTGTACGGCCGATTGAGGTGCGGGTGCGACCGGCGAAGGCGATAAATCGTGGCCACGCTGAGGCCATAGAAAGGCCACATCGCGAGCACGAAGGTGTCGGTGAGCTGTTCGAAGGTCTGGGTCAGCACCATCGCGACGCCGAGTCCGCACGCGAGGAGGATGGCCACGTACGGCGTGTGATACCGAGGATGGACCGCCGCGATGGGGCTGAAGAGCAGCTTGTCGTCCGCCATGGCGAAGAAGATGCGAGGCGAGGCGAGCATGCTGCCCATCAGGGACCCGAAGGTCGAGATCATCACGACCACCGAGATGAACGCCGCGCCGGGTTGGCCGAACATCGCCGACATCGTGTCGGCCGCGACCAGCCGCGAGGTCTGGACCTTGTCGATGGGGTTGAGATAGAGGTACGCGAGGTTGGCGGCCACGTAGATGCCGATGATCGCGAGCGTGCCGAGGATGATGGCCCGTGGCAGGTTGCGCTGGGGGTCCTTGACTTCGCCGCTGGCGAAGGACAGGTCCGCGAAGCCGTCATAAGCCCAAAGCACCGAGATGAGCGCCAGGCCGAAGAGGCCCGCCTGGACCGGCGCGTCGGTCTGGGCGAAGTTCGACACGCTGGCGCCGCTCCCGCCCCCGAGCACCAGCGAGGCGAGCACCAGCAGCGCCAGGGCGCCGAACTTGGTCACCGTCGACAGCCCTGTCAGGAGCGCGCCAAACTGCACGCCGACGATGTTGACCGCCGCCGAGAAGGTGATGGCGCCTGCCGCCACGTAATGCGAGAGGTTCGGATACGCCGAATCGGAGATGCCGAACACGCGAAGGAAGTACTCGCCGAACACGATTGAGATTCCGCCCAGCGCGGCCGCGCGAATCAGCACCAGCTGTGCCCACCCGTAAGTGAAGGCGTAGCCTCGGCCCCATCCCTCCCGGAGATACACGTACATGCCCCCGGTTTCGGGCATGGCCGCCGCCAGCTCTGCGAAGGCCAGCGCCCCGCAGAGCACCACCAGTCCGCCGATGATCCAGACCGCGAGCATCATCGTGGGTTCGGGCACGCGCGTGGCAATCACCGCCGGCGTGCGAAAGATTCCGCCCCCGATGGTGATTCCGATGACGAGGCCGATGGAACTCCAGAGCCCGAGGCGACGGACGAGCGTAGGCATACGCGGGAAATATAATTGAAACGTGGCCACCCGCACAGGCCTCGTTGGATCGACCGTCCTCCACTACCATATCGTCGAGCGCTTGGGCGAAGGGGGCATGGGCGAGGTGTATCTGGCTCAGGACCAGCGGCTCGGCCGGCGGGTTGCGCTCAAGTTCCTGGCCGCCCACGCCGACACCGACGATGAAGCACGCCAGCGGCTCGTGCGCGAGGCTCAAGCGGCGGCGCTGTTGCGCTCGCCCCACATCGCGGTCACCTACGATCTGGTCGAGCATGACGGCGCGCTGTTCATCGCCATGGAGTATGTCGAGGGCGACCTGCTGTCCAATCGAATCGCGCAGGGGCCCCTGTCCGTGGCCGACGCCCTCGATATCGCCCTGCAGCTGTGCGATGCGCTAGACGAGGCGCATGCACGGGGGATCGTGCATCGCGACATCAAGAGCGCCAACCTGATCATCACGTCGCGCCAGCTCGTCAAGGTCCTGGATTTCGGGCTGGCGAAGTTCCTGCGAGGCCCGAAGGCCGAGGAACTGCGCACGATGGCTGGGATGACGATGCCCGGCGTGGTGCTCGGCACGCTCAACTACATGGCGCCCGAACAGTTGAGCGGCCACACCGTGGATCATCGAGCCGATCTGTTCTCCGCCGGCGTCGTGCTGTACGAGATGCTCGCGGCGAAGCTGCCGTTCCCAGGCACCACGTTGGCCGAGATTGCCGACCGCATCCTCAATCACGAACCCGATGCGATCGCGCGCTTCAACTACGCGGTGCCCGACGAGATCGAGTCGATCCTGCGCAAGGCCCTTCAGAAGCGCAAGGACTTCCGGTATCAGACCGCCCGCGATCTCTACCTCGACCTCCTGAACGCCAGACGCCGTGCGACCAGCAGCGACACCTCCGGGCGCATTACGGGTGCGTGGCTCAGCCCGATTGACTTCGCTGACGCGGCCGCACCCATGCCCGCGGCCCCGCCACCGCGGGTCCGCGAAACCAAGGATGTGACCGTCGCGGTCCTGAACTTCGCCAACATCACCGGCACGCCCGCTGACGACTGGATAGGCCAGGGCATTGCCGAATCCCTGACCGCGGACCTGACGCGCATCAAGGCCATCTCCATCGTTCCGCGGGAGCAGATCTTCGAATTGCAGCGGAGCCTCAGCGAGGTGGGTCACAAACTGGACGAGCGGCAGGCCATCGAGTTGGGGCGCCGCATTCGTGCCACCGTCACCGTCAGCGGCGCCTACCAGCGCATGGGCGAGCGCATACGCATCACCGCACAAGCCATCGAAGTGGCCACGGGCCGCCAGATGGTGACGGTCAAGGTGGACGGGCGCGTCGACGAGCTGTTCGAGCTTCAGGACAAGCTCGTGGCCGATCTGATCAAGGGCGCGAAGGTGAGCGTGGACAGCCCGGAACCAGCCGTGGAGCACGCCGGTACCGAATCACTCGACGCGTATCAGGCTTATGCGCGGGGCATGTTGAACCTGCGAATGGCCGGCCGGGAATCGATCGACCGTGCGATCGCGCTGCTCGAACAGGCGCTCGCAAGGGACCCGCGGTACGTCGAGGCCATGGTGGCCCTGGCAGGCGCCCTCGAGACCAAAGGGTCGTTTCTCGCGGAGTCGTCGCTGTTCGAGCGCAGCCTCGCGCTGGCCGATGCCGCCGTGGCCCTCCGGCCCGACAGCGCCGAGGCGCACGTCCAGCGCGGCGAGACGCTGCTCGCGATGGGGCGCTCGGACGAGGCGATCGATGCACTCAGCGAGGGCGTTCGTTTGCAGCCGGATCGCGCCTCCGCGCACAGTCTTTTGGCGCGCGCCTACTGGCTCGGGCAAGGCCGGGTGGACGAAGCCATCGCCGCCTTCGAACGAACCCTGCACCTGAATCCCGAAGCCGGGTACACGTTCCTCCAGCTGGCGCTGCTCTACACCCTGCGCGGCGACTACACGGCAGCCGAGCACCGGGCTCGAGAAGCCATTCGCCTGCAGGATCAGGCGCTATCGGGCACGACCGGGCTGCTGCTCGTCGGAGCGCATTCGCGGCTGGGCTACGTGCACTATCGGCGCGGCGACTACGACGAGGCGATTCGCGAGTACCGCCGCGAGCTCGAGATGGTGTCGCTCGGCGACCATCTCCTGCGCGATCGCCTCAGCATCGAGCTGCACCAGAAACTCGGCGCCAGCTATCGTCGCCTGGGCGATCTGGCCTCCGCGGAGTTCCACGAGGCCGAAGGGATCCGGCTCTTCGAGGCGCGGCTGGCGGGTGGGGCCGATGAGCCTTTCACGCGCTATTACCTGGCCGCCCTGTTCGCGTTGCGCCGCGATGCGGCGGCGGCGCGGCAGCACCTGCGGCGTCCGCTAGCCGAGCTCGGCGCGTTTACGCGCTGGCGTCTGCCGCGCGATCCCGACTTCGACGAGGTGCGGGGCGAGCTTCAGCTTCAATAAATCTTCGCCTTTCGCCTCTTGATCGTGTAGCATCGGCAACCATGTCCCTGCCGGCCGTTCGCTCTGGCGAGCGTAAAGAGCTGGCGTTGCAGCACGCGCTGGAGCGGCTGGTGCCCGGCCCGTGGAGCGAGCGCCCCGACACGCCAGACGGCGTCGTGACGGCTGTTCGCCGGCTCCCGGCGGTTGCCGCGCGGCTGGCTCCCTTCCCGCGGGGCCTCGACGCGCGACTGACCGCCGCCCTCGAGCAGCGCGGTGTGGGGCAGCTGTACAGCCACCAGGCCGAAGCCTTCGAGCATGTCGCCTCCGGCGGGCACGTGGTCGTCACCACGCCGACGGCCTCCGGCAAGACGCTCTGCTACAACCTGCCCGTGCTCGACGCGATCGTGCGCGACCCGTCGGTGCGCGCGCTGTACCTGTTTCCCACCAAGGCCCTGGCGCAGGATCAGATGGCCGAGCTCCACGACCTTGTCGGTGCGCTCAGCGAGGCGGGTGGTTCGGAGATTGGCGTGCACACCTACGACGGCGACACGCCGGCCGACGCGCGCCGCGCCATTCGCACGCGTGCGCACGTCGTGTTGAGCAACCCCGACATGCTCCATTCGGGGATCCTGCCGCACCATCCCCGGTGGGCGAAGCTCTTCGAGAACCTCCGGTTCGTGATCATCGACGAGCTGCACGCGTATCGAGGGGTGTTCGGGAGTCACTTCTGCAACGTGCTGCGCCGGTTGCGGCGGGTGGCGGCGCATTATGGATCCGCCCCGCAGTTCATCTGTTCATCAGCGACCATCGCGAACCCCAAGCAGCTGGCGGAACGTCTGGCGGAGCAGACGTTCCAGTGGGTGTCCGAGAGCGGCGCCCCCCGCGGCGAGAAGCTCTTCGTCTTCGTCAACCCCCCCGTCGTCAATCGCGAGCTGGGCATTCGGCGGTCGTATCTGGCCGAGACCCGGCGGGTGGCCGGCGAGTTCCTTCGCCGGGCGCTCCAGGTCATCGTGTTCGCGCAGAGCCGCCTGACGACGGAGATCCTGACGACGTACCTCAAGGAGGATTTCGAGGACGTGCCGGGGATGCCGGAGCTCATCCGCGGCTATCGCGGCGGTTATCTGCCGCTGCGCCGGCGCGAAATCGAGCGCGGCTTGCGCGAGGGCCTCGTCCGGGGTGTCGTCTCCACCAACGCGCTCGAGCTGGGGGTGGACATCGGCGCGCTCGACGTGGCCGTGATGGCCGGGTATCCAGGCACGATTGCCGCCACGTGGCAGCGCGCGGGCCGCGCCGGGCGGCGCGCCGCGCGGTCGGCCGCCGTGCTCGTCGGGTCGAGTGCCCCGATCGATCAGTTCGTCGTCCGCCATCCGTCGTATTTCTTCGGCCAGTCGCCCGAACACGCGCTCGTCAACCCGGACAACCTCCACATCCTCGTCGAGCACGTCAAGTGCGCGGCCTTCGAGCTGCCGTTTGCCGCCTCCGACACGTTCGGCTCGATCGACGTCCAACAGGTGCTGGCCGTGCTGCAGGAATCCGGGCTGGTGCATCGTGCCGGTCAGACGTCCGACGACGAGGGCGATGGCGGCGGGCACTGGCACTGGACGAGCGAATCCTATCCGGCCGATGCCGTGAGTCTGCGCTCCATCAGCTCTGATAACTTCGTCGTGGTCGATCGCACGCACGGTTCGAAAGTGATTGGCGAGACCGACTTCACCAGCGGTCCGCCCACGCTGCACCCCAAGGCGATTTACATTGTCGAAGGCCGCCTGTTCCAGGTGGAAGCCCTTGATTTCGAGGGCCGCAAGGCGTACGTGCGCGAGGTGGACTGTGACTACTACACCGACGCCATCACCTATACGCGCGTCACGATTCTCGATCGCTTCGCTGCCGATGCGCAGCAGGTAGCGCACCACGGCGAGGTGCACGTGGTCTCGCGAGTCGTCGGCTTCAAGAAGATCAAGTTCTACACGAACGAGAACGTCGGCTCCGGCGAGCTGGATCTGCCGGAGCAGCAGATGCACACGACGGCGTATTGGCTCGAGGTGCCGCTCGACGTCTACGCGCGGCTGCCGTTCGCCCCTGACGATCGCCGCGACGGGATCTTCGGCCTGGCCTTCGCGATGAAGCAGATTGCCGCGCTCCTGCTGATGTGCGACGGACGCGACATCGGCGTTTCAATCGACGCAGGCCGCGAGACCGACGAGCCGGGGGGCCGCGCCGCTCGGCGGGACCCGATGACGGAGCGCTCGGACGAGGAGGGCGACAGACCGCGGATTTTCCTCTACGATGTCTATCCGGGTGGCATCGGCTTCAGCGAGCCGTTGTTTGCGATGCACCTGGACTTGCTCACCCGCACGCGCGAGCTGATCGCCGGCTGTCCATGTGACAACGGATGCCCGAGCTGCGTCGGGCCGGTGGGGCAGACCGGTCCGCTGGCGAAGTCGGTGGCCCTTCGATTGCTCGACCTGTTGACGCGCGGGGCGTGGCGGGACGTGACGCCGCATCCGGCGGCCATTGCGGACGAGAGCGACGTCCCATTCTAGGAAGAGCTTCCAAGGCCGTCGTCGTGGTAGGGAGTGGCACGGGGGGTGGGGTAGCCGGCGAGAGGGGGCCGGAAGGAGCCGACGGTTGTCGCACATGAGGTCGATCGATCTGAGCCGCTTGCGAGACGTGGTGACCAGCGCCGTCCCTCGGGTCTCGCGGGATGCGCTGACCACCGAGCCGTCTGTCGACGGCGATCGCACTCGCGCCGGTCAAGTCGATGCGCACCGTGTGGCAAGTGTGCTGGCTGGGCACGCGGCAGAGTCGGCAGACGGGACGGTCGTCGTGGTCGATCGCCGATACCCCGCAGATCGACGCCATGGGCACGTGCGCATCGGCGACGTGGTCGAGACGTTGCACGGCGGAAGCGACGCCCTGTCGGTGCTCTCGTGTGCCTGGCCGGGACGCCATCACGACAGCGCCGCGGAGCCCGCCGGGATCGAGGAGGGCGCGCCGCGCTTGTGCTTCCTGGATCTCGAGACCACGGGGTTGGCGGGAGGCGCCGGCACACAGGCGTTCCTCGTCGGCTGCGCGACCCTCGAGGACGACGGGATCCACGTGCGGCAGTTCCTGCTGCCCGGGTTCGAACACGAGCGGGCCCTGCTGGCGATGTTCACCGCGTGGTCCGCGTCACTTGGCACGCTGGTGACCTTCAACGGCCGCTCGTTCGACGTCCCGCTCATCGAGACGCGCTACCTCCTGCATCGCCTGCCGTTTCCCCTGGCGCACATGCCGCACCTGGACATGCTGCATCCGGCGAGACGGCTGTGGAAAGAGCGACCATCCGTGGCCGGGCCTCCGCTGGACGAGGACAGCTGCAAGCTGTCGGTGCTCGAGCGCCACCTCGCGGGGCACCACCGCATTGGCGACGTCCCGGGCGTCGAGATCCCGTCGCGATACTTCCGCTTCGTCCGCAGCGGCGAGCCCCGGTTGCTCGAGGCCGTGCTCGAGCACAACCGGATCGATCTCGTGTCGCTCGCGGTGGTGTTGGCCCGTGCGCTGACGCTGATTCGGCAGGGACCGTCCGCCGCGGTTCATGCGCGTGAATGCCTGGGGCTGGGGCGGGTGTATGAGCGCGCCGGCACTCCGGCCGAAGCCGAGTCATGCTACGCCTCGGCGGCGGCGCTGGCCGCTCGTCTCGGCCACGAACCCGACGTGCACGCCGAAGCGCTCCGCCGTCTGGCGCTCTGCCGGCGGCGAGCGGGGCGAATGGCGGAAGCGGCGGCGGCCTGGGAGGCGCTCCTCGAGGTCGCGGGATGTTCGTCTCTCGTGCGGCGCGAGGCGCGGGAGGCCCTGGCGATCTATCACGAACATCGATCGCGCGACCTGCACCTGGCGCGAACCCACGCGCTCGATATCCTGGCCGAGACGCGCCTGGCGCGGAGGCGCGAGGAGGCGTTGTACCGGCTCCAGCGGCTCGACCGGAAGCTCGCTGGCCTCGCGACGCAGCGGCCGCTGGCGGGCCTGAACTAGCCGCTCAGAGTCAGGAGGTCCTGGCCGACGTCTTCTTCTTGGCGTCCTTGGCTGCCTTGGCCGCGTCCTTCCGCTGCGCCGCCGTCTGCGCGCCGTACTTCTTGGTGAAGCGCTCGACGCGGCCCTCGGTGTCGATCAGCTTCTGTCGGCCGGTGAAGAACGGGTGGCAGTTGGAGCAGATTT
>JBQTIE010000118.1:0-3746 GCA_052389315.1 Acidobacteriota bacterium | reverse complement strand
ACGAACGGGTCGGCCACGGCACCCCCGACGGGTCTTCCGACCGTGGCGCCATCGGCCAGGCGCTCACGGGGGCGGCCCGCCTCTATCCTGTGCCGCCCGCCTCCGCCGGGGCGCTGATCGTGGCGGGCGTGGTCCTCGGCGCGGTGGGCGATGCCCTGCTGCGCGATCCCGGCGGCCCCGTCAATCTGAACCTGTCGCTGTGGGTCGCGTCGGTCGCCCTCGCGGCGCTTGCGCTGCACCGCCGCGCGGCGCTCGCACCCGACCGCGAGCGTGTCGCGTGGCTGGCGATCGGCGTGGTGTTCGCGGCCGGACTCGCCTGGCGCGACACGCCAGAGCTGAAGCTGCTCGGGCTGGGCTCCGCAACGTTGTCCTTCGCGCTCGCGGCTCATCGTCTTTCCGCGGCCTGGGTGCGCGGCGCGGGCGTCGTGCGATACGCCGGCGCGCTGGCACTGGGCGCGATCCACGCGTGGACAGCCCCGGTCCTGGCGGTCGTGGATGCGACCCGGTTCGCCCCGCGTGTCGAGACGGGCCGTGCGGCCGGCTGGCGCCGAGCCGCGGCCGTCGCGCGCGGCCTCGCCATCGCCACGCCGCTCGTCGTGGTGTTCGGGGCGCTGTTCGTGTCGGCCGACGCCGTGTTCGCAGGACTGGTGGCGAACGTGGTTCGCTTTGACTTCGAGTGGATCGCAGGTCACATCCTGCTCTTCTCCATCCTGGCGTGGCTTTCCACCGGGTACCTGCGCGGCTTTCTGACGGGCACGGAGCTGCCGTGGCTCGCGGATCGCCGGCCTGGGATCGACGGCCGGGGCGTGCTGGTGCCGAGACGGCCGGCGCTCGGAATTACCGAGGTGGCGACCGCGCTCGCCGCCATCGACCTGCTGTTCCTGGCCTTCGTGGTGGTGCAGTTCCGGTACCTCTTCGGGGGCGACGCGCTCGTCCAGGTCACGCCCGACCTGACGTACGCCGAATACGCGCGACGCGGCTTCTTCGAGCTGGTCCTGGCGGTCGTCCTCGTCGTGCCGGTCCTGCTTGCCGCCGAGTGGCTCGTCGACCGTCGCCACCGGCGTGACGACCTCGTTTTCCGCATCCTCGCCGGCGTGCAGATCGGGCTCGTGCTCGCGATCACCGCCTCCGCGCTCCAGCGCCTGCGCCTCTACCACGACAGCTACGGGCTCACCGAGCCGCGGTTCTACGCGATGGTGCTGCTGATCTGGATCGGCGCGGTCCTGTTCTGGCTCGCCGCGACCGTGCTGCGCGGCCGCCGCGACGCGTTCGCGTTCGGGACGCTGGCATCCGGCCTCGCCACGGTCGCGCTGCTGTTCGTCGTCAACCCGGACGCGGTCATCGCGCGCGTGAACGTGGCGCGGACGGCGGCGCCGGGCGCACCAGGCCGATTCGACGTCGCCTACGCGAGGTCGCTGAGCGCCGACGCGGTGCCCGCGCTGATCGACGCGCTGCCCGTTCTGTCGCGCGACGAGCAGTGCCAGATCGCCCGGCACCTGCTGCGACGATGGCCGCCGGACCGCGATCGCTCGATCCGGAGCTGGAACTGGTCGGTGTCGCGGGCGAGCGGCGCGGTGCGCGAGCACGAGGCGCGGCTGCGATCGATGGTGGGGCCGGATCAGGAATGCGCGCCTCGGCCATGATCTTGCCCGGTCGCGCCCCGTGCGCCGCGCCCGGACTCTGGCGTCGCCGAACGTTTCCCTGGCCAAGCTGACCTTGGGCGTCTACGAGGGGATTCATGCCCGGCTTGGGCATGAACGTCGACGTCTGCGCGTCTCACGTCGTGAGACTGCGGACGCGCACCTCGTCTGGCATCCGGATTTCCAGGGGTGCCAGCTTCTCGATGTTGAGCGTCGAGGCCGCGATCCCCACTTGCCCGTGCGTCGCGTCGATTTCCTCCAGCACGCGCGTGAACGCCCCGGCCGCGCAGGCGGCCAGCGTCGCACCCTTGCGCGCCCGATACCGCGCGCCCGGATCGCCGATTCGCTGGGTCAGCCAGCCCTGCGCGAAGCCGAGGGCCACCCTGATCGCCAACAGCCCGAAGCCGAGTACAACCCTTCACTTTGGCGGTTTGCTCCACGCCAGTTCGATCAACCATGCGATGGGTGCGTACTCTTCCTGTGGGCTGCGGAACAGTCCGCGCGAGACGATCACGTCTGATGCGTGGCGTGGGCGTGCGACAGCCGCCAGCGAGGCACGACAACTGCTGCGATACCAGCATGCACGGTTGTCGCCGTTGGAGCGAACAGTTCCCGAAGGTCATCGTGGCGTACCTGCCGCTGTCCAATCCGGTGCCACTGCCGGCACTTCAAGTGCCCGGCGGCGCTTCGGCCTGGTGAGACCATGATCACCGAAGACCAGACAGCCGCGATCGAGTTCCTTGCGGATCCACGTACCCACGATGGCGCCCCTGTCGAGCGCATCGATACGCATGCCTCCATCGTCTTTCTCGCGGGCAGCCACGCCTACAAACTCAAGCGCGCCGTTCGGTTCGACTATCTCGACTTCTCGACGGCGGCACGCCGCCACAGGCTGTGTGAACTCGAAGTTCGTCTCAATCGGCGAACAGCGCCGGCGCTCTATCGCGGCGTCGTCGCGGTCACCCGGCAGCCAGACGGATCCCTTGCGCTGAGGGGCGATGGAACGCCGGCGGACTGGCTCGTCGAGATGAACCGGTTTCCCCAGGAGGCGCTGTTCGATCGGCTGGCTTCCGCCGGCGCGCTGGACATCGAGCTCATGCCGTCGCTCGCAACGAGGATCGCCGCGTTCCACAAGGCCGCGGAGGTTCGCCACGATCATGGCGGCCGGGCCGGCATGTCATGGGCGATCGAAGGAAACGCCGCAGGCTTTGCCGAGTTCGGCCGAGACTACCTGGATCCTGTGACGAGCGACCGCGTGACTGCCGATGCTCGCCGGGAGCTCGATCGGCACGCTGACCTGCTCGAGCTTCGGCGGCGGTCTGGGCTTGTCCGGCAGTGTCACGGCGATCTCCATTTGCGCAATATCGTCTTGCTGCATGGAGAGCCAACGCTGTTCGACGGCGTGGAGTTCAACGACGAGATTTCGTGCACCGACGTGCTCTATGACGCCGGGTTTCTCTTGATGGATCTCTGGCGGCGGGGACTGCCGCGCCATGCCAACGCCGTCTTGAACCGGTACTTGCTCGAGACGGAGGAGCTCGAGGGCGTCGCGCTCTTGCCGCTGTTCCTCTCCTGCCGCGCCGCTGTTCGCGCGAAGACGAGCGCCACCGCGGCGCACCTTCAGCAGGAGGAGTCGCGGCGGAATGAACTCCGCGGCCTGGCCAGCGTGTATCTCGCGATGGCCGGGCAGCTGTTACACCCACCGCGACCCATGCTGATTGCGGTTGGGGGCTTGTCGGGCTCAGGCAAGTCGGTGCTGGCGCGCGCGCTCGCACCGTCGGTTGGCGCGGTGCCGGGCGCAGTTGTTGTCCGCAGCGATGAGACGCGGAAACGCCTGGGAGGCGTGCCGCTCCTGCAGCGCCTGGGTCCCGAAGGATACTCAGCAGCCATGTCGGAGCGGGTGTACGCGAGTCTGGCGGAGCGAGCTGCCGCGATCCTTCGCGGAGGGCACAGCGTGGTCGTCGATGCCGTGTACGCGCGTCCCACGGACCGTGGCGCGATCGAGCGGGTAGCGGCCGCCGCAAGCGTTCCGTTCATCGGGTTGTGGCTCGACGCTCCGGAATCCGTGTTGGCTGCCCGAGCGCAGCGGCGACGCGACGATTCGTC
>JBQTIE010000117.1:0-10527 GCA_052389315.1 Acidobacteriota bacterium | reverse complement strand
CGACGACTCGATGCCCCGGAGCCCGTGGCTGTCGCCGGCAGCACCGACGCGGTGAGTCCGTTCTTTTCCCCGGATGGTCAGTGGATTGCGTTCTTCGCCGACGGCAAGCTCAAGAAGGCCCCGATCGCGGGCGGGCCCGCGGTCACGGTCTGCGACGCCGCCATCGGGTTCGGTGGCTCCTGGGGTCCGGACAACACCATCGTCTTCGCGTCGGCACCCGGGTCCCCCCTCTGGCGTGTGTCATCTGACGGCGGCATTCCCGCGCGGCTCACACGACTGGACGCCGACGGTGGCGAGTTCAGCCACCGCTGGCCGCACATCCTCCCCAACGGCCGGGCCGTCCTCTTTACGGTGGGCACAGAAGGCAGCTTCGACGATGCGCTCATCGTCGCCGAATCGTTGGATGGCGGCGCCCGCACCGTGGTGGTCAAGGGCGGCACGCATCCCCACTACGTGCCCTCCGGTCACGTGCTCTACACGAGAGCCGGGGTCGCTTGGGCCGTTCCCTTTGATCAGGACCAACTCACCACCTCTGGGGCGCCTGTCGAGGTGCTCGACGACGTCCTGACGTCGTTTGACGGCGCCTCTCAGCTCTCCGTGTCAGCCAACGGCACGCTGGTCTACATCGCCGGCAACGCCAAAGAAGCGGCGCGCCGGCTCACGATGTTCGACGGGACCGCGGGGATCACGCCTTTGGCCGCGCCCCCGCGGGCGTTCGTCGGACCTCGCGTGTCGCCTGATGGGCGTCGGGTTGCCGTCACGATCGCGGGAGCGCTCGAGGAAGTCTGGGTCTATGACATCGCGACCGGCGCGCTGGATCAGGTGACGTTCGAGTCGATCAACCGGGCGCCGATCTGGACGCCGGACGGGCAGCGCCTGGTGTTCAGCTCGAACCGCGCCGGCGCGTTGAACCTGTTCATCGCTCCGGTGGACGGCTCTGCCCCGGCCGAGCGCCTGACGACCAGCGACAACATCCAGTTCCCAGGCTCGTGGTCCAGCGACGGTTCGCTGCTGGCGTTTGTCGAGCACCATCCCACGACGGGACGCGACATCTGGCTCATGCGGTTCGCCGACGGGCGCCAGTCGGTGCCGTTGATCGCGTCGCCCTTCGACGAAACCAGCCCAGCCCTCTCGCCCGATGGGCGCTGGGTCGCATATGTCACCAATCAATCAGGACGTCCCGAAGTGCGCGTGCGTGCGACCACCGATTCGGATTCGGATGCGGGCGTCTCCGCCGACGGCAGCGAGCCCGTCTGGAGCCGCGACGGGCGGGAGCTGTTCGTGCGGACGGGTGAGCGCCTGGTCAGCGTCGCCGTCACGCTCGGCGCGAGGATTCAGATCGCCCGCCCGACCCTCGTGCTCGACGGTGGCTTCGCCGGCGGAACGGCGGACCGGGCCAACTTCGACGTGGCGCCAAGCGGACGCCGCCTGGTGCTGGTGGCCGATAGCGACCAGGGCGCCACACCCGGCGAGTTGATCGTCTTGCTGAACTGGGCGATCAGACCCCCGACTCCTTGACCTTCGCGCCGTACTGCTTCGACCCGTCGATGCCCTCGGCGTTGGCGACGGCCCGAATCAGGTCGTCGACCGTCGCCTGCGCAGGATCGTAGGCGACGATGGCTTCGTGGCCCTCCAGGTTCACGCGGGCTCGGGTCACCCCCTTCACGGCCAGCAGTGCGGACCGCACTGGCGCGACACAGCCCTCTCAGGTCATGCCGGAAATCGCGAGCGTGACCGTCGCCACCTTGGCCGGGTCGGACTTCTGCTGGAGGGTCGCGGCGCGAGCTCGGCCTGGGCCGGCGACCCATATCCCCAGCACCCCCAACACTTCACGGCGTGTCACCACGGGGACCTCCTCGAGCGCTCGTGCGCTACCCGGGACTATAATCTCGTAAGCCCCTGCGTGACCAGGGGATGGTTACCGCATGCGGCGCACCGATACCAACGATCCGAACTACTACCACCGCGTGGTCGACTGCCAGTGGGCCTGCCCGGCGCACACCAATGTGCCCGAGTACATCCGGCTCATCGCCCACGGCCGCTACACGGACGCCTACCTGCTCAACCGGGAATCGAACGTCTTTCCGGGCATCCTGGGGCGAACGTGCGACCGGCCGTGTGAGCCGGCTTGCCGCCGGACGCGTGTGGACGGCAAACCCGTGGCAATCTGCCGGCTGAAGCGGGTCGCCGCCGATCTCAAGAAGAACGTACGGGACCTGTTGCCGAAGGCGGCCTCGGTCAAGAACGGCAAGCGGATTGCGCTGATTGGCGCAGGCCCCGCCTCGTTGACGGTGGCCAACGACCTGATGCCGTTGGGCTACCAGTGCACCGTGTTCGAGAGGCTGCCGCGCCCCGGCGGGTTGATGCGCATCAACATCCCCGCGTTTCGGCTGCCCGAAGAAGTCCTCGACGAGGAGATCGGCTACATCGTCGATATGGGTGTGGAAGTGCGGTACAACTCGCCGGTCGAGAGCCTCGGACGCCTCCTGCAGCAAGAGGGCTTCGACGCCGTGTTCGTGGGCAGCGGCGCGCCGAAGGGCAAGGAACTCGACATTCCCGGCCGCCACGAGACCGACCAGATCTTCATCGGCATCGAATGGCTGGAGTCGATCCATTTCGGGCACGTGGACTCGGTGGGGAAGAAGGTGCTCATCATCGGCGTCGGCAACACGGCGATGGACTGCTGCCGATCGTCGAAGCGGCTGGGCGCCACCGACGTGAAGGTGATCGCCCGCAAGACCCGGAAGTACTTCAAGGCGTCGCCCTGGGAGCTGGAAGACGCGGAAGAAGAAGGCGTGGAGATTGTCGAGAACCTCCAGCCCGTGCGGTTCATCATCGATGGCGGCCGGCTGACGGGCATGGAGTTCGACCAGTACCGCTCCGTCGAAGAGAACGGGAAGCTCCACCAGGAGGTGATCGGACGGATCACGCTCCCGTGTGATTCAGTGGTGCTGGCGATCGGACAGGAGAACGCGTTTCCCTGGATCGAGCGCGACATCGGCCTGGAATTCGACAGGAAGTGGGACATGCCGGTCGTGGACAAGACGACCTTCATGTCGACCCGCCCGGGCGTGTTCTTCGGAGGCGACGCGGCGTTCGGGCCGGCCAATATCATCTGGGCAGTCGAGCACGGCCATCAGGCGGCGATCTCCATTCACAATTATTGTCAGGGCAAACCGGTGACCGACCGGCCGGCGCACACGATGTCGCTGACCAGCACGAAGATGGGCCTCCACGAGTGGGCCTACAGCAACAACTACGATCCTTCGCAGCGCGTCAAGATGCACCACGTCGAGATGCCGCATCGCTTCGAGAAGATGACCATCGAGGTGGAGCAGGGCTTCACGCCCGAGCAGACGCGCATCGAGGTGGAGCGTTGCCTGAACTGTGACGTCGAGACGCACTTCACCGACTCGCTGTGCATCGAGTGCGACGCGTGTATCGACATCTGCCCGACCGATTGCCTGACCATTGCGCCCGGCGGCGAGGAGATGGAGCTGTCGACGCGACTCACCGCGCCCCGCACTGAAGCCACGCAGCCGCTGTTCGTCTCCGACGCGCTGAAGCAGACGGGGCGCCTCATGGTCAAGGACGAGAACGTCTGCGTGCACTGCGGGTTGTGCGCCGAGCGATGTCCAACCTACGCCTGGGACATGCGGAAGTTCGTCGTCCAGATTCCGTATGCGGGGCAGGAGGCGGGCGAGCCTTCACTGGTTGGGCAGTAGGCGCGCCGAACGGGCAACTGAGAAGGGAAACCTGACGACTGACGTCTGATAACTGTCCACATGGATCGCGCCAACGATTTCGCGTTCAAGATCGCCACGGCCAACGGGACCGGGTCGGCCTCCGCCAACGGCCTCATCATGCAGGCCATCTTCCGCATGGGTGTGCCCGTGACGGGAAAGAACGTGTTCCCGTCCAACATCCAGGGCCTGCCGACCTGGTATGAGATTCGCGTCAACAAGGACGGGTACACCGCGCGCACGCCGCACTTCGACCTGATGGTCGCGCTCAACCCCGCGACCTACGCCAAGGATGTGGCGGAGGTGCGGGCGAACGGCTGGATGCTGTACGACTCGTCGTGGCCGCTCGACGATCGCTTGAGGCGGCCCGACGTGACCTATCTCGGTGTTCCCCTGGCCGAAATGTGCAACGCGACCTTCAAGGGCGTGCGCGAGCGCATCCTGATGAAGAACATCGCGTACGCGGGGGCGCTGGCGGCGCTGCTGGGGCTCGACACCGAAGTGCTCCGTTCGCTGCTCAACGAGAAGTACGGCGCCAAGAAGGCCCTGATGGATTCGAACCAGAAGGCCGTGGACCTCGGGTTCGACTACGCGAAGAAGGCCTTCGAGTGTCCACTGCCGATTCGGCTCGAGGCCATGAACGCCACCAGGGACGCCATCCTGATCGATGGCAACACGGCCGCCGCGCTCGGCTGCCTGTATGCCGGGGCCACGGTCGGCGCCTGGTATCCCATCACGCCGGCCACTTCGTTGATGGAGGCGTTTCGCGGGTTCTGCAAGAAGTATCGCCGGGACGGCGACAAGAAGAACCTCGCGTGCATCGTTCAGGCGGAGGACGAACTGGCGGCGATCGGCATGGTCATTGGCGCCTCCTGGGCCGGCGCCCGGGCGTTCACACCGACTTCCGGTCCGGGCATTTCGCTGATGAACGAGTTCATCGGCCTGGCCTACTACGGCGAGATTCCCGCCGTGGTGTTCGACGTGCAACGCACGGGGCCCTCGACCGGCATGCCGACGCGGACCCAGCAGGGCGATCTGCTGCTTTGCGCCTACGCGTCGCACGGCGACACACGGCATATCTGCCTCTATCCGGCCGATCCGAGGGAGGCCTTCGAGCTGGCCGTGAAGGCGTTCGATCTGGCCGAGCGCTTCCAGACGCCGGTGTTCGTCCTGAGCGACCTCGACATCGGCATGAACGACTGGATGGTGCCGAAGCTGACCTGGGACGATGCGTACCGGCCGGACCGCGGCAAGGTGCTGTCGGCGGAGGAACTCGAGAAGGTCAAGGCGTTCTACCGCTACCTGGACGTCGACGGCGACGGCATCCCGTACCGCACGTATCCGGGCACGCATCCGAAGGGCGCGTTTTTCACCCGCGGCTCCGGCCACAACAAACTCGGCGGCTATACCGAGGACGACCAGGAGTACACCGAGGTCATCGACCGCGTGGCCCGCAAGATCCAGGGGGCCGCCCGAGCCGTCCCCGCGCCCGTGACGCGCATGCAGCCCGGTGCCACGATGGGCCTGTTGACGGTGGGCGGCTGCCACGCGGCGTGCACCGAAGCCCTGGATCAGCTCGAACGGGACGGCCTCGCCATCGACTACATGCGCGTGCGCGGGTTCCCATTCGGAGACGAGGTGCGGAGCTTCCTGGACCTTCACGAGGTGACCTTCGTCGTCGAGCAGAACCGCGACGCGCAGCTTCGCAGCCTGCTGATGATGGAGACCGGCGTCCACCTGGAGAAGCTGGAATCGGTGCGCTACTACGGGGGCTTCCCGATGAGCGCCCACCATGTGATCAGCGGCGTGAGGGCAAGACTGGATCGCGCGGCGTAGGTTGGAGAGGTACGAGTTCTGAGTGATGAGCTATGAGTGATGGGTTCTGAGCAACTTACGACTCAAAACTCATCACTGAAGTGAACCTGGCAGTCGCCATGACCTATATCGCCAAACCCAAAGTTTTCCATCCCTCGCTGCAGCGGAACGAGATCGGCCTCACGCGGCGCGATTACGAGGGCGCCATCACGACGCTCTGCGCCGGCTGCGGGCACGACTCGATTACGGCCGCCGTGATTCAGGCGTTCTGGGAGCTGTCGGTGGCGCCTCATCGCGTGGCAAAGCTTTCGGGCATCGGGTGTTCGTCCAAGACACCCGCGTATTTCCTCCGCGAGGCGCATGGATTCAACAGCGTGCACGGCCGCATGCCCGCGCTCGCGACGGGGGCGGCCGCGGCCAACGGCGAGCTGATCTACATCGGCGTGTCCGGCGACGGCGATTCGCTGTCCATCGGTCTCGGGCAGATGTGCCACGCGATTCGGCGCAACGTCAACCTGCTCTATCTGCTCGAGAACAACGGCGTCTACGGATTGACGAAGGGACAGTTCTCGGCCTCGGCGGATCGCGGCTCCACGGCGAAGAAGGGCGAGGCCAACACCATGGAGGCGATCGACGGCGTGCTCCTGGCGCTGTCGCTCGGCGCGACCTTCGTGGCGCGGTGCTTCTCGGGTGACAAGGGTCAGCTCGTCCCCATTCTCAAAGCCGGCGTCGGGCATCGGGGCTTTGCGTTCGTGGACATCATTTCCCCGTGTGTCACCTTCAACGACCATGAGGGGTCCACGAAGAGCTACGCCTACACGCGCGAACACGAGGTCGAGGTCGTGCAGGCGGATTTCGTGCCGCCGCGTGAGGAGATCTCCGTCGAGTACCCGGAGGGCGACGTGAAGAACGTCATGCTCCACGACGGCGGATGGGTACGTCTGCGGAAGGTGGCGCCCGACTACGACCCGACCGATCGCGACGTGGCGTACGCGTACATCCGCGAGCGCCAGCGTGCAGGCGAGATTGCCACGGGCCTGCTTTATATTTCGCCCGACACGCGCGACATGCACGATCAGAACGAGACGGTGTCCACCGCGCTCGTCGACGTGCCCTACGAGCAGCTGTGCCCGGGGAGCGCCGCGCTCGAAAAGCTGCAAGCAACCTTCAGATAGATCGCACGAGCCGACATCAAGGCGCTGTTGCAGGTCGCTACGGATCACCCTGAATCACGCTTGAAAACCAGTTAGCCGCCCCGCATGCCGACGGCCGCCGAGCCGCGCGCCATGGGCCGCGCGATGTCACGTGATCGCGAGCGCCGGTCGGAGTCGCTGGAACCACGCTGTTGTGAGCGCTCCGAAGTTCCTCTCGGCGCATCTTGGTGACTAACAATGCTGCCCGCGCCGCGAGGCCCCCATGCGCCTCACTTGCCTCGTGGCCGATCCTGACCCGCGCGAACGGATCGGGAAGGAATGCGTCGTGCTACGCTACCGAGGGTTGAGAGCACACATCGCGATCCAGAGGAGCCGTCTCATGAACCCGGGACGCGAACCCGACCTGAAGCGGGCGTTAGGTCCGGTTCCGGCCTACGAGCGGGCGGTGCGCGAGGTCTCGAAGATGCTTGCAGAGGCGGGGATTCGCCACGCGCTGGTCGGCGCGCTGGGGGCAAACGCGTACCGCAACCGCCCCCGCACGACGGAAGACATCGATTTCCTCGTCGGCGACGAAGCGTTCGAGAGACATGCAAGCGGGTTTGTGACCATGCGTGTGCCCGTCGTCGAATTCGACGGGATCGACGTGGATCAGGTCCCGCTCACCGAAGCCTTGCGCGTCGTTGAGGACGGGTTGAATCGTGCCCCGCTGAGCGACGGTGTGCCGATTGCCCCGGTCGAGACTATTGTGATCATGAAGCTCATCGCCGGCCGGACCCAGGATCTGGCGGACATTGAGGCGATCATCGGATCGGGAGCGGACCGGGACTTCCTGAGGGCGGCGGTTCAGAAAGCGATTCCCGACCGCGCAGACACTCTGGAGCGGCTGTTCGGACACGTGGACCGCGAACGCTGAGGCGCTCTCGGGCGCGGCGCCATTCACTTCCATGCCAGGGCACGAGCCCGTCAACGCTCTGTGAGGATAGGCGGCTGTGGCGTGAACCCGGTTGACACCCCGCCCATCCTCGGCGAGCATGCTGGCAACGTTGCCGCGATGTGGATGTTCGAGCGCTGTCTTGTGACGCCCGGCCGCGTGCGTGCGCTGACCGTCACGCTGTCGGCCGCCCTGTGGGCTGCGGCGTTCGGATTCCACACCGGCGCCAGCCAGAGCGCTCCCCCCGCCGCCCAGCAGCGGTCCGACCAGCTGGCGCTCCAGGCCTACCGCATCTTCGAAGAGTCCTGCCTGCGGTGCCACGGTGAGTTCGGCGAGAGCGGCCTCGATCTCCGCACCGAGGCATCCCTGCAGAAGGGCGGGGCTCGCGGGCGCGCGGTGATCGCGCACGATCCCGAGGCGAGCCGCCTCTACCGGGCCGTCGCGCATCTCGACGACCTGAGGATGCCCAGCGGCGATCCGAAGCTCGCCGACAAGGACATCGAGGTGATTCGAGAGTGGATTCTGGCCGGAGCCTCGCTGGCCTCCGTGCCCGAGGCGGCCCCCCGGGAGGGCGCGGCGGCCGCGGCGCTGGCGGCGCGAGAGGAGCGGCCGCTGACGGCGGAGGAGCGTGCCTACTGGGCCTTCGTCACACCGGTGCGACCTGTCGTCCCCGCCGTGACCAGGGCCGGCTGGCGCGAGAACCCCATCGACCGATTCCTGCTGTCGGCCCTCGAGGCCAGGGGCCTGACCCCGTCGCCCCCGGCCGAGCCCCGCGCGCTCGTGCGGCGCGCCTACCTCGATGTGCTCGGTCTGCCGCCCAGCCCCGCCGAAGTGGACGCCTTCGTGAACGACCAGTCGTCCGACGCGTGGCCGAAACTCGTCGATCGGCTGCTCGGCTCGCCGCACTACGGAGAGCGATGGGCGCGTCGCTGGATGGATCTGGTGAGATACGCGGACTCGGGCGGATTCGAGTTCGACGTCGATCGCCCGGAGATGTACCGGTACCGCGACTACCTCGTTCGAGCCTTCAACGAGGACAAGCCGTTCGACCGGTTCGTGAGAGAGCAGCTCGCAGGCGACGAATTCGCACCCGGCGCAGACGAGGCCATGATTGCCACCGGGTTCCTGCGCCTTGGCCCGGAAGGTGGCGGAAACCGGCTCGACGCCGTCGACGACCTCATCACGACCTCAACGCTCACCTTCATCGGGATGACCGTTGGCTGCGCCCGCTGCCACAACCACAAGTTCGACCCGATCGCGCAGAAGGACTATTACCGCATCCAGGCCGTCTTTCTGCCGACGACGGGCGTCGAGCATCCACTCGCGCCGGCGCCCGAGGTTGAGGCGAATCGCGCCGAGCGCGGCCGTCTCGAGGCCCTGCGCAAGCCGCTCGAGGAGAAGAAGAAGGCGATCGAGCAGCCGTTCCACCAGCAGATCGTCGAGCGCGAGGTCGCCAGGCTTCCCGAGTACCTGCAGATCGCGTGGAAGACGCCGCCCGACAAGCGCACGGAAGGGCAGCGGCTCAACGTCACGCAGATCGAAGACACGCTGTCGCTCGGCTCCTTGAGGAAGCTCGTCCTCGAAGAGCATGTCGTCGCGCTCATGCCGGAGGACGTGAAGGCCGAGCACGAGGCCGTCAAGAAGGAACTCGACGCCATCGATCGGCAGATGCCGCGACGCCTGCCGACGGCGCGGGCGATCGGCGAACGTGGCCGCCACCCGCAGCCATCGTACTTCCTGCACCGCGGCAGCCCCGACGCCCGCGGTTCGCCGATGACCCCCGGAGTGCTGTCGATTGCCGCTACGGGAGGCGAGTGGGCATTTCCCGCGCCTCCAGTTGATGCCAAATCGAGCTGGCGGCGTCGCGGGTTTGCGGAGTGGATCGTGAGCCCGGACAATCCGCTCACCGCCCGCGTCATGGTCAACCGGCTCTGGCAGCACCACTTCGGCGAAGGGATCGTGCGGACGCCGAGCAACTTCGGCAGGATGGGTGAGGCGCCGTCGCATCCGGCGCTGCTCGACTATCTGGCCGTCGAGTTCATGGAGCGAGGGTGGAGCCTCGAGGCGATCCACCGCCTGATGCTGACCTCCCGGGCCTACCGCATGAGCAGCGGTGACGTGCAATCGAATCTGGCCCTCGATCCGGAGAACCGTCTGTTCTGGCGGATGCCTCGGGCGCGCCTGGAGGCTGAGGTGATTCGCGACGCCATCCTCGCCGTCTCCGGCACGCTCGACCGGACCATCGGCGGACCGGCGGTGTTCCCCTACATCGATCCGGATCTCTTCGAGAAAAGCTCACGGCGCGACTGGCTCGGCAGGCCGGATAGCGATCCGTCGACGTGGCGGCGCAGCCTGTACGTCTTCTCCAAGCGCAGCATCCGCTACCCGATGTTCGAGACCTTCGACCAGCCCAACCTCGTCAACTCCACCGACCGCCGGAACCGCACGACCATTGCGCCCCAGGCGCTGATTCTGATGAACAACGAGATGGTGCGGTTCCAGGCCGGCCGGTTCGCGGATCGCGTGCGGCGCGAAGCAGGCAGCGACGTCGAGCGACAGGTGGCGCACGCCATCGAGCTGGCCCTCGGCCGGCCGCCCGATGCGTTCGAGGCCGCGCGCGGCGCCGCGTTCGTGAGAGGCTCGGCCTCGGGGCTCGACGAGTTCTGTCACCTGCTGTTCAATCTCACCGAGTTCCTGTACCGCTCATGAGCAGGCAGCATCACTGCGGGCGCGGCTGTGGCCATCTCGAGAAGCTGCTGTATTCGCGTCGAGAGCTCCTCGGCCGGCTCGGCGGGGGCATCGCCGGCCTGGCGTTCGCGGACCTGCTGGCCCGGGACGGCCTGCTCGGCGACCTCGAGGCGCAGGGGCCGCGAAATCCACTAGC
>JBQTIE010000116.1:0-12369 GCA_052389315.1 Acidobacteriota bacterium | reverse complement strand
GGGTGTTGGGGGTGCATCTTGTACCGCTATCCGGCCCCGCACTAGGTTTTTTTACCCGTTGTGCACCCGAATAGGGTTCTGGGGCCGGGCCGCCCGCCAAGACGACAACGCGAACCAGCCAAGGGCTTCCGGGCGAAGGGGATATCAAGGGCAGCCCTTGGCTGGTTAGAATCCCAAGCGTGATTAGTCTCACCGGCCACCACATGACCGTCGAACAACTGCTGGCCGTCGCCGACGACGGCCTGGCGGTGGTGATTGCCCCTGAAGCCGAGTCGCGGGTGGCCGCGGCACGCGCAGTGGTTGAGGCCATGGCCGCAGGCGAATCGGCGGTCTACGGCGTCAACACCGGCTTCGGCTCGTTCGCCGAAACCCGGATCGCCCACGAGGATGTCGCGGCGCTGCAGATCAACCTCCTTCGCAGCCACGCGGCCGGCGTGGGCGAGGTGCTCCCGGTGCGGGCCGTGCGGGCTGCGATGGCCCTTCGCGCCAACGTGCTCGCCAAAGGCTATTCGGGTATTCGACTCGAGACGCTCCGGACGCTCGTCGAGATGCTGAATCGCGGCGTGCATCCCCGCGTGCCGAGCCGGGGATCGGTCGGCGCCAGCGGCGACCTGGCCCCGCTCGCCCACATTGCGTGTGTCTTGATCGGCGAGGGCCAGGTCTGGGACGGCCGCCAGGCACGGCCCGCCCTGGAGGCGCTGGCGGAAGCCGGGCTGTCGCCCGTCACGCTCGGCGCCAAGGAGGGGCTGGCGCTCATCAACGGCACGCAGGTCTCGACTGGGGTGGCGGCCCTGACGCTGGCGGCCTGCGAGCGCCTGGCCCGTAACGCCGACGTCGCGGCGGCCATGTCGATCGACGCGCTGCAGGGGTCGGCGCACCCGTTCGAGGCGCGCATTCACGAGGCGCGCGGGTTTGCGGGGCAGGCCACCTCGGCGGCCAATCTGGCGCGCCTCATGGAAGGCAGCCCGATCAATGCCGCGCACGCGGCCTGCGGGCGCGTGCAGGATGCCTATTCGATGCGCTGCGCCCCGCAAGTCCACGGCACCGCCCGCGACGCGCTCGCATGGATTCGTCGAGTCCTCGAGACGGAGATGAACGCCGCGACCGACAACCCGATGGTGTTCGTGGAGACCGGCGAGATGGTGTCCGGCGGCAACTTCCACGGCGCGCCCGTCGCCCTGGCGTCGGATGTGATGGTGCTCGCGCTCGCGCAGCTCGCCACCATCAGCGAACGGCGGTCCGAGCGCCTCGTCAACCCGGCGCTGAGCGGGCTGCCGGCCTTCCTCACCCGCCGCGGCGGGCTGCAGTCGGGCTTGATGATCGCGCAGGTCACCGCCGCGGCGCTGACGTCGGAGATCAAGACGCTCGCCCATCCGGCCAGCGTCGACTCCATCCCCACCTCGGCCAACAAGGAGGACCACGTCAGCATGAGCATGGCGGCCGCGCTCAAAGCCGAACGCGCCGCCGCGCTGGCCGTGCACGTGCTCGCCGTGGAGATCCTCTGCGCCTGCCAGGCCATCGATCTGCTGGCGCCGCTCGTGAGCTCACCGCCGCTCATGCGCGTGCATGCCGCCGTCCGCGATCGCGTGCCGACACTCGCCGAGGATCGTTCGCCCGCTCCCGATCTGGACCGCATCGCCGAGGCGATCGCGGCGGGAATCCTGGAGTACGCGACGGGCGCGCTTGTCAACTGATTTCGGATCGCATTTTCGATTTGACAAGCAGCCTATCGCTGCTTAGTTTCTTAGCTTCGCAGTTCCCTCCGCATTCGCCTCCGATGGCTACCGCTGCTCGCCTGGTCCGCGCGCCACGTGGCACGTCCTTGACGTGCAAGGGATGGCTGCAAGAAGCCGCCCTGCGGATGCTCATGAACAATCTGGACCCGGATGTCGCCGAACGGCCGGAGGATCTGATCGTCTACGGCGGCAGCGGACGAGCGGCGCGCAGCTGGCAGGCGTTCGACGCGCTGGTCGCGGAACTGCAGCGGCTGGACCACGACGAGACGCTCGTCGTGCAATCGGGCAAACCGGTCGGGGTGTTCCGGACCCAGGCGAACGCGCCGCGCGTCGTCATCGCGAACGCGAATCTCGTGCCAGCGTGGGCGACGTGGGACACGTTCCGCGACCTCGAGGACCGCGGCCTGACGATGTACGGGCAGATGACCGCGGGGAGCTGGATCTATATCGGCACGCAGGGCATTCTCCAAGGCACGTACGAGACGCTCGCCGAGCTGGCCCGGCGGCATTTCGGGGGGTCGTTGGCGGGCACGCTGACGGTCACCGCGGGCCTCGGGGGAATGGGCGGCGCTCAGCCGCTCGCCATCACCATGAACGAGGGCGCCGCACTGGTCATCGAGGTGGATCGCCGCCGCATCGAGCGCCGGCTCGCCACCGGCTATCTGGACGAAGCCTGCGAGCATCTCGACGAGGCGCTCGACAAGGTCCTGAGCTGGCGGGCGTCCCGTACGGCCCGCTCGCTGGGCCTGCACGCCAACGCCGCCACCGTCCTGCCCGAACTGGCGCGCCGGGGCGTCACGCCCGACGTGCTCACCGATCAGACCTCTGCTCACGATGCCCTGCACGGCTATGTGCCCGACGGGATCTCCTTCGCCGGCGCCGAAGCGTTGAGGGCCTCTCAACCGGCCGAGTACGAACGCCGGGCCATCGCCGACATGGGACGCCATGTCGAGGCCATGCTGCAGCTCAAGGCACAGGGCGCCGTCACGTTCGATTACGGCAACAACATCCGGGCGCAGGCGGTCAAGGCCGGAGTCGCCAACGCGTTCGACATCCCGGGCTTCGTGCCGGAATACATCCGCCCGCTCTTCTGCGAGGGCAAGGGGCCGTTCCGGTGGGCTGCCCTCTCGGGCGATCCCGAGGACATCGCGGTGACCGATCGCGCCGCGCTCGAGATGTTCGCTGACAACGAACCCTTGTGCCGGTGGATTCGGATGGCCCGCACCCGCGTGTCGTTCCAGGGCCTGCCCGCCCGGATCTTCTGGCTGGGCTACGGCGATCGAGCGAGGTTCGGGCTGCGCATCAACGCGCTGGTCCGTGAGGGGCTCATCAAGGCGCCGATCGTGATCGGGCGCGATCACCTCGACGCAGGGTCGGTGGCGTCCCCGAACCGCGAGACCGAGGCCATGCGGGACGGCAGCGATGCCATCGCCGACTGGCCGATTCTCAATGCCCTGCTGAATGCGTCGGCCGGCGCCACGTGGGTCTCGGTGCATCACGGCGGGGGCGTTGGCATCGGCTACTCCATTCATGCCGGCATGGTGATCGTGGCCGACGGCTCGTGGGACGCAGACGAGCGACTGGCCCGCGTGCTGACCTGCGATCCAGGACTGGGTGTCGCGCGCCACGCCGACGCGGGCTACGCGGAGGCGCTGCGCACGGCCGCCGACAAGGGCATTCGCATACCGATGGTGGAGGCACGGCGATGATGGCTCCTCACGCGGGGCTCGAGCGGCGGGTTCTGGGCGCGCTCGAGGCGTCACCGCCCCGGATCCCTGTGGTGCTGGCCGGGTGCGGCAGCGGCCGGACGACGGCCCTGCAGGCGCTGGCCGATCGGCTCGGCCGCGACGCGTGCCACTACATCGACGTCGAACGCGCCGCCAGCACACCCGAACGCTTCTATCGCGCCGTCACGTCGAGCTCGCCGTTTCCGCTCGGCACACCCTCCGTCGAGCCGTCGTCGGCGCGGGCGGCGTTCGAGCAGACGCTGACCCATTTCACCACCGCACGCGCGGGCGAACGGCCGGCGACGTTCCTCCTGGACGAGGTGCTCGAACTCCGCACCTTCGAGAGTTTTCCAGGACTGCGGCACGTGCTGCGCGAGTTCCTGACCGCGTGCGCGGCCAGCGAAAACCGCTTCGTCATGACGTCCCGCTATGTCTCGCGCGCGCACCGCCTGCTGCGAGACGCGCCCGCGCGGTTCGAGGTCATCCACCTCCCGTCGCTCACCGTTGACGAAGTGACCGCCATGCTCCCCGCGGTCGGACAAGCGGCCGGCGAGGATCGCGAGTTTCTCGGCAAGGCGATTCACGCGCTCGCGGACGGCCGCGCCGCTTACGTGCGCGCGATCAGCGAAGCCACCTCCGGCGGGGTCAGCGGACGAGCCGGCGACCCCATCTCCGCCCTCACGGCGCTGCTCACCTCGGACGGCGGGCTCACGGCGTGGTGCGGGTATCGCTACGAGCTGCGCTTGCACCGCGCGCGGGGCTACGGCGCGCTGAAGGCGATCCTCGAGATTCTGGCCGAAGAAGAACCGCTGACGCTGACCGAGATCTCACACCGGTTGCAGCGCACGCCTGGATCCACGAAGGACTACTTGTCGTGGCTCGAGGATGTGGACCTGGTCTCGTCGCGGCAGAAACGCTACAGCTTCGTCGACCCGCTGCTCCGCTTGTGGGTGCGCCTGCACTGCCGGCCCGTCCCTCCGGGCGTCGATGACGTGGCGCGCGAGGTGCAGACCTACGCTCTCGGACGGCTGCCGCAGCCAGAGCCGTTGCTCGCCATGGCGGGCGCCGGTGCGGACCGCAAGGACTGGGGCATCATCGAGATCGACTGACGGCCGCGCGTCGCGATCACTCCTCCTCAGTTTCGGACCGTTCGGACTGGAGGCGCTCCAACGCCCGCTTGGCCGCCTCCTGCTCGGCGTCCTTCTTGGTGTGCCCCACGCCGTGCGCCAGCACTTCTCTCCCCATGCGCACGTCGACCTGAAACACCTTGCGGTGCTCCGGCCCCACCTCGCTCGCCACGCGGTACTGCGGCAGCGGCTGGCCCAAGGCCTGTACCGCCTCCTGAAGCCGCGACTTGTGATCGCGGCCGTGGTAATTGGGGTCGCCAGCCTGCGCCAGCGCATCGGCCAGCTCACGCTGGAGGAAACGGCGCGCCGGCTCGAGCCCCCCGTCGAGATAGATGGCGGCGATCAGCGCCTCACACGTATCGGCCAGCAGCGCTTGCTTGCGCCGGCCACCAGTCTTCTCCTCGCCGCGCCCCAGAATCATGTGTTCCCCCAGGGCGAGGCGATCGGCGAGCTCGGCCAGCGCGGCGGTCGACACCAGCATGGCTTTCATCTTGGACTTCTGCCCCTCGGACGACCCCGGGTAGGCCCGGCAGAGCGCGTCGGCCACGACGAGCCCCAGCACCGCGTCGCCGAGGAACTCCAACGACTCGTTGTCCAGCACGCCGCCGCTCGGATCCTCGTGCGCCTTCGAGCGGTGCGTCAGGGCGTGCTCGAGCAGACCACGGTCGCGAAAGCGATAGCCCAACCGCTGCTCGAGCTCGGTGAGTTGCTGCGGAAGCGGCACCACGAGTCCGCCGCCGACCTGCTCACGGTGACTCTCGATGATCCGAATCGCCTCTTCCGCGTCCTCGTCGCGGACCGACACCTGCGTCTCACCCATGGGGTTGACGGTAAACGGAAAAAGCGATGCCGGGGGTCCCGCCGTACGCACGGATTGCACGCCGTGACTGTCGAGCAGCGCCTGGACGACGCTGGCCTCGATGTTGGAGGCGGTGCGAAAGACGACGGTGAGGTCGGCCATGAATCAGCCCTCTTCGGGCCCCTCCACGCGCAGCAGGACCATCGTCATGTCGTCGTGCTGAGCGGCGCCACCCGAAAAGGCGTGCAGGTCCGCAAAGATGAAGGAGCGCAGCTGGTCGAAGGGCAGGTGCGCATACTGTTCGAGCATGCGGGACAGGCGCTGCTCGCCATAACAGTCGAAGGCTTCGTTCATCGTTTCGCTGATGCCGTCGGTGAAAAAGACGATCAGATCCTGCGGCGACAGCGGGACGACCGCTTCCTCGATGAGGGACTCGAAGAGCTGACCCTCGTCGATCTTGAGGCCGAGAACCATCCCATCCGGCGTGAGCACCTCGGACCGCCGCAGCCCGGGGGCGGCGTCGCCGGGCACGCGGATCAGGGGACAATGTCCCGCGCGCGCGAAGACCATCTCGCGACGCGCCAGGTCGATGACGCCGTAGGACATGGTGATGAAGCTCTTCGAATCGATGTGCTGCGCGACCACGCGGTTGATCGCAATGAGGAAGTCGCGAGGTGAGGCGTGAGTGAGGGCCAGCGACTGCACCAGGACCTTGAGCTGCGCCATGTAGAGCCCCGCGGGCAGGCCCTTGCCCGAGACATCGGCAATCAGCACGCCCAGGCGTGTGTCGGAGATCCGGAGGAAGTCGTAGTAGTCGCCCGCGACTTCGCGTGCCGGTTCGCAGAACGCGGTGACCGCCAGGCCGGGGATCCGCAGGGGACCGGTGGGCAGGAGCTTCTGCTGAATCTCGCGCGCCGCCAGCATCTCCTGCTCCATGCGGGCCTTCTCGGCATTCTCCCGCAGCAGCGACGTGATTTCGCCGGTCATGGCGTTGAACGATTCGGCGAGTTCGCCCAGCTGGTCGCTCGCGCGCACGGGAATCTCGTGGGTGAAGTCGCGATTCCGGAGGTGCTCGGTCCCCGTGAACAGGTCGTGGACCGCGCCGGTAATCTGCCGCGCCAGCATCAGGCCGATGATCAGCGCCACGAACTGAATGGTCAGAAACAGCACGCCGATGAAGACGAGCACGGCGAGCAGGAGCTGTCCGAACTGGCGCCCCGCGGCGAGCGCGGTGATGCGCTGGTAGATCTCGCCCAGGTTGAGCTGGATGGCCACGGTGGCAAAGTTCGTGCTGCCCGTCTCCCAATGGCGCACGTCCAGAAAGGCGACCCAGCCTTCGCCGAGCGCCGCCGTTACGTCGGACTCGCGGGCACGCGCACCGAGCGGTTCGCCGCGAGGCGAGACGACCGACGGATCGTCGTAGGGCAGCGCCGTCGCTTCGCCGAGGCGGATGCCGGTCTCGACCCGCAGGCGATCTTCGATGGTGTCCGTGAAGGGCAGGTCCACGATCACGGCCCACTCCGGCGAGCGCGTCGCGGGCAAGGCGACGGCGCGGGCCACCAGCCGCGTGTCGCTCACGGCGTCCGACCCGACGTCGTAGGTCAGCAGGCCTGCAAAGCTGTCGCAGCCAATCCACCGGGGCAGCCGATCGGGTGGCGCCAGATGTCGCCAGGGGCCGACGCGCAGCGGCCGGACGGGCGGCACTCGGCGCGTATCGTGGTCCGCGCAGTCGAGGCCGCTGGCCGGCACGATGACGACGGACGTGAAGGGGAAGCGCTCCCCCGCCAATCGCTGGCGTTCCCGGAGGCGACGCTGGAGGGTGGGCGCGGGGTCGCCGTGCTCGGCTTCGAGAGCCACCGACTGCGCCAGGAAGCTCGCCTGATCGACGAGCGTCTGGACTCGCGACTGCAGGAGGTACGAGCTGACATTGAAGAAGAGCAACAATCCAGCCAGCAGAAAGAACGCGATGATCAGCAGCCCCGGCACCAGGCCGACGAAGATATAAGAGAGGATGAGCTTGCGGCGCACGCGCCACAGCAGGCGCCGCTTGGCCCAGATGACCGTACGCGCCACGCCGTAGCCGGCGGCGAACAACAAGGCCAGGCTGCCGACGGCGTCGACGGTTGCGACCGCCTCGCCTGGTTCGGAGACGATCGCCTCGATCAGCTTCGTCGCCGCCTTGATGGCGAGGCCGACGAGCAACGCGCGGCCGGGAAGGCTGCGCACCATCCGGTGCCACCACGACTGCACGCGAGACGAGACGTCACCGGGCAGCAGTGGACGCGTGGACGCCATCAGAATGGATGAGCGAAGGGCCGGGGATTAGGTCCGAAGATCATATCAGAGTAAAAGGGAGACATCGTGAGACTCACAGAGACCGCGCGCTTCAACACCGTCTGCATTCACGCCGGACAGCAGCCCGATCCCTCGACCGGAGCCATCATCACGCCGATCTATCAGACCTCCACGTACGTGCAGGAGGGCCTGGGGAAGCACAAAGGCTACGAGTACGGGCGCACCCAGAACCCGACGCGCATGGCGCTCGAAGCCAATCTGGCCGCTATCGAGCGCGGATCGGCGGCCTTCGCGTTTGCCTCGGGCATGGCCGCCATCGATGCCCTCCTCACCCGTCTGGAAGCCGGCGACCACCTGGTGGTGAGCGACAACACCTACGGCGGGACCTTCCGACTGTTCGAGCGCGTACGCCGCAAGTTCGGCCTCGACTTCACCTACGTCGACACCTCACAGCTCGATCAGATCGAGCCTGCGATGACCCCGAAGACGAAGTACCTGTTCATCGAAACGCCCACCAACCCGATGCTGCGGGTGACGGACCTGGCCGCCGCCGCCGAGATCGCCCATCGGCACCGCGTCCGCGTGATCGTCGACAACACGTTCGCCAGTCCCTACATCCAGCAGCCCCTCACCCTCGACTGCGACATCGTGACCCACAGCACGACGAAATTCCTCAACGGACACAGCGACAGTGTGGGCGGGGTCGTCGTGCTCAAGCACGAGGATGACGTCGAGTGGATGCGATTCGTGCAGAACGCCGCCGGGGCCATCCTCGGCCCGATGGACGCGTGGCTCGTGCTCCGGGGGACCAAGACGTTGCCGATCCGCATGGAACGGACCAACAGCAACGCGCACGCGCTGGCCGCACACCTGGCCGGCCATGCCCGCGTCGTCTCGGTGTTGTATCCGGGCCTGCCCGATCATCCGCACCACGCGCTGGCCACCCGGCAGATGCGCGGATACGGCGGTCTGATCTCGTTCGACGTGGGATCGATCGATGAAGCCCGCCGGGTCCTGCCGCGCTTTCGGCTGATGTCGCTCGCCGAGAGCCTGGGGGGGGTGGAGACCCTGATCTCGCATCCGGCCGTCATGACCCACGCGTCGGTGCCAGCCGAGCGGCGGGCCGCCATCGGGATCACCGACGGCATGATTCGCATCTCGGTCGGGATTGAGGACATCGACGACCTCATCGAGGATCTCGACCAGGCCCTGGCTCGCTGATGGCGGGAGGGCCCCGGCGCTGTGCCGGGGTCAGCTCACGCTGTCGTAGAGCCAGCGCAGGTACGCTTCTCCGCCGCCGGCCACCGGCAGCAGCAAGAGCTCGGGCGTCTCGTACGGATGCTCCCGCGCCAGGCGCGCGAGCACTCGCTCCGCGGCCCGATCGGTCGTCTTGATCACCACCTGACATTCCCGGGCCTGCTCGACCGCGCCCTGCCACCGATACAGGGACGTCATCGGCGGCAGAATCGCGACGCAGGCCGCCAGCCGCTCGTCGACGAGGGGCCGGGTCGCGCGTGTCGCGGTTTCTTCGTCGGGGAAGGTGGTGAGCACCAGCATCGCAGTCTGAGCGGCCATCGGGTGATCCTACCGGGGGTCTGGCACGCCTGCACGGTCCGCTCTCCAGTGGTGCGCCCCGGCCCGCCGTGCCGGGGTGCCGATCGTGGGTTGGGGCGCCGCGGGTGGCGCCGCGCGGCCCCGGCGAGACCCCGACAGATCCGTTGACCGTAAACACGTCATTACATACATACATCGCTATGCGTTCACATGAAAAAGTGTTGATGTTTGAACATCGATACTCGTAGAATGTGTCCCGTCCACATGTTCCGGCATCGCAACGGCTCTGTTGCTATACTTCAGCCCGTGCCAAAAGCGCGCGACGCCGACCAGCATGGCCCGGTGAAAACCACCGTGGAGCTGCCCGGCGACCTGTGGCGCGCCGCCAAGATTCGCGCGATGGATGAACGCGGCGACCTCCGCTCCGTCTTCATCCGCGCCCTCGAACAGTACCTCGGCCTGCCGGGCCGACCCATCACGCGCCGCGGGCGGGATCGAGACGAGCGGTGATGGCGCCGACGCCTGAAGGGTTGAGCCGCCTGCGCGCGTCTGTCCCGGGGCGCGGGCGACGTCTGGCGCGCTACGCCCTGGCCTTTGTCACGGCCATCCTCGTGCTGGACGCCATCCTGGGCGAAAAGGGCCTGCTCGCGCTCCTCCAGGCGCGGCGCGACTTCGCCGCCGTCGAGCAGTCGCTCGAGCGGGCACGTCTCGAGAACGCCGCCTTGCGCGATCACGCGCGGCGCCTGCGCGAGGATCCGGCCGCCATCGAGGAGCTCGCCCGGCGTGAGCTCGGCCTCATGCGACCCGGCGAGACCCTCTTCATCGTCCGCGACGTCCCGCCAAGATAGCTCGACTTGACCCAGACCGACGCGATGAGACCGGGGTGGCGGCGCCTCGCGGCGTCGAGTCTTCGCGCGGTGGCTCCGTGCCCCCTCAACCGCTCGATCTACAATGCCGGAGGTTGACTCAGAGGGAGGTTCCAGATGGCGGTGCATGGCGCGAGCGCGGAGTGGAAGGGCACCCTGAAAGAGGGAGCGGGGACGATGCGGTTGGGGAGCGGTGCTTTCGACGGACCGTACACCTTCGCGTCGAGATTCGAGACCGGGCCCGGGACCAATCCAGAAGAGCTTCTCGGCGCCGCGCACGCCGGCTGCTTCTCCATGGCGCTCTCGGCCGCGCTCGGACGAGCCGGCTATACGCCCACGACGATTCAAACCACCGCGAAGGTCCACCTCGGAACCAGCGACGCGGGCCCCACGATCACCCAGATTGACCTCATCGTCGAGGGCCGAGTGCCGGGAATGGACTCGGCGACCTTTCAGCAACAGGCCGAGGGAGCAAAGACAGGGTGCGTGGTGTCGCGGGCGCTCGCCGGGGTGGCCAAGGTCACGCTCAACGCCACCCTGCGCTGAGCCGCCGATCTGCCTGGCTCCGCTGAGCGCGAGGCAGTCGACCATGGCGAGGGTTCGCCTGATCCACTGGAACGAAGCTGAAGGGCGCGAAGCTGCCCTGCGACTGGCCTCGCTCGGACACCACGCGGACTTCGAGGCCCTCGATGGCCCTCGCCTGCTGCGCGCCGTGCGCGCGTCGCCTCCAGAGGCCATTGTGATCGATCTGTCGCGACGTCCCTCTCACGGGCGGGAAGTCGGCCTCGCGCTGCGCAGCTACAAGACCACCCGCCGTATTCCCCTGGTGTTTGTCGGGGGAGAGAAAGAAAAGGTGGCTCGGATCAGGGCCCTGCTGCCCGATGCCGCCTACACGACCTGGGGGCGAGTGCACGCCGCGCTCGTTCGGGCCTTGGCGCGACGCGTTCGCGACCCCGTCGTGCCACCCTCGTCGATCTACTCGAGCAAGCCCGCCGTCGAAAAACTCGGGATCAAACCCGGCATGCGGGTCGCGGTACTGGGCGCGCCACCACGTATCGAGGAGGCCATTCTGATGCCCCGCCCGCGCGGCGTCACCCTCTCCGCCCGCCCCGAGCCCACTTGCGACCTGTTCCTCGCCTTCGTCCGCAGTCAACGCGAGCTAGCGGTGCGACTGCTCTCGCTGACCGAGCAGGTCGGCCGTCAAACGGTCTGGTTCATCTGGCCGAAAGCCACCTCCAAGGTCCCGAGCGACCTCACCGCCAACCTCGTGCGCGAGACCGGCCTGGCGTCGGGCTGGGTGGATTTCAAGGTCTGTTCGGTGGACGCCACCTGGTCAGGCCTCGCGTTCAAGCGCCGGAGGTAGCCGGCCGGGCGGCGCGCCGACGGCGGTTGCGCACGATCCGGTCAGCGTTTGCACGGAAAATTTCGTCCTCGACCCTCAACAGGGGTGTAGACGTGTGCAAAGGCGTTAAATTCTGCGCAGGCCATGGGAGTTACCTCGCCAGCGTCGTCAGGCAGGTCAACCGGCGTCCCCAGCGTGCTCGTCGCCGATCACGAACCCGCGGTCAGTGCATTCTTACGGCGCCTGTTGGAGACAGAGGGCTACCACGTTGACACCGTCCCTGACGGGTCGTCTGTGCTCCACGCGTTAACCGCCAGCCCGCCGGACCTCGTGATCCTCGACGCGACCGTCAGGGGCACGGGGGCCTTCGACGTCTGCCGGCGCATCCGGCAGGATGCCGCCACCCGCCTGATCCCCATCATCGTCGTCAGCACGCTGGGAAGCCGCGCGGAACGGGTGGAGAGCCTCGAAGCCGGAGCAGACGACCTGCTGACCAAGCCGGTCGATACCACCGAGTTGCTGGCGCGCGCGCGATCGCTCGTGCGAATGAAGCGATTCACCGACGACCTGGATTCGGCCAGCAGCATCATCACCACGCTGGCGGCGATGCTCGAGACGCGGGATGGGTACGACACCGGCCACTGCCATCGGATGGCCAACTATGCCGCCAGCCTTGGGCGGGCGTTGGGCATCAGCGAGTTGGACCAGCAGGTGCTCTATCGAGGCGGTTTTCTGCACGACATCGGGATGCTGGCAATCCCCGAAGTGGTGCTGAAGAAGGAGGGGCCGCTCGCGGTCGAGGAATTCGAGCTGATCAAATCGCACACCCTGGTCGGCGAGTCGCTGTGCGCGAACCTGCGCTCGCTCCAGGCCGTGCGGCCGATCGTCCGATCGCATCACGAGCGGCTCGACGGGTCGGGGTA
>JBQTIE010000115.1:0-35476 GCA_052389315.1 Acidobacteriota bacterium | reverse complement strand
CTGTCGGGTCACGCCGGATCGGCTGGCGCGTCCAGTACGTCAGCGATCGCCAGAACCACTCGGCGGGTCCAAAGCGGTAGCGGGCCATCCACGCCGCGCTCGCGGCGAGTTGCACGAGCCAGATCGCCGCGACCACCAGCAGCTGTCCGGCATAGTCGAGCCGTCCCGCAAACCCGAAGCCCCATCCGAGAAAGAGGACCGCCGTGATCACGCTCTGCAGCAGGTAGTTGGTCAGGGCCATCTGGCCGACCGCCGCCAGCGCACGACGAACCGCGGCGAACACGCCGCGCTTGACGACGAGTACGATCGCGGCCGCATACCCGACAGAGGCGAGAATCGCCCCCGTGTAGTTCCAGAGGTCGATCGCCGTGCGCCCGGGCATGCCGTACCCGATGCGCTCCAGCTCGAGCGCACCGTACCACGCCAGCGCCAGGCCACTCGGCAGGCACAGCGCGGCCACCAGCGCGTAGGTCCGGGCCGTCAGGCGTCCGTCGAGAAACCCCGATTTGTACAGGCCCATCCCCAGGAGCATCATGCCGGCGCAGCGCCAGAAGAAAAAGACCACGAAGAGAAACGTCTGGAACATCAACGCGTCCGGCGCGCGGTGTCGGACGACGTCCACATAGCCGCCGAGCATGGCATCGAGCGCCGTGCGTGACTGTTCGGCGGAGGGCATCCACATCCCGATCTCTTGCGCCCGCTCCGCGTCGCTCATCGACTCCCACGCGATTCCGTGGCCAATCGAGAGCAGCGCGCCGACGAGCAGGAGCGCACCGGCCACGTTCACGAGGGCGACGGCCGAGAGCCGCCGCACCCACCAGAGGAGCAACAGCCCGCACATCGCGTACGGCACCAGGATGTCGCCGTTCCAGATCAGATAGGCGTGCACCAGGCCGATGACGAGCAGCCAGAACATCCGCCGGAACCACAGCGTGCGCAGCGCGCGGACCGACTCGGTCGGCTTGGCGGCGTACAGGAGGACGCTCACCCCGAACAGCATCGAGAACAGGCCCATCATCTTGAGGTCGAACACGGCGCTCGTAAAGATGAAGGCCGCGCGGTTCGCGCCCGTGAACTCGAACAGCCCGAACGGATACATGTAGCTGCCGAAGGGGGCGGCCATCGCTCGAATGTTCATCGCGAGGATGCCGAGCAGCGCGAAGCCGCGGAGCACGTCGAGCGTCTCCAGCCGGTCGGTCTGGCGGACGGGCATCGCCTGGGACATTGAGCCACAGACTATACGCAATCGTACCGGCGCGGAGCCCGAATCCCCTAGTTCCCCACCCCGCGGCCGGCGGTCCCGACACGTTAGGAGCCTTGACGGCCCAAAATGTTGTCAAGATGAGCCAAGTTTCTCCGTCAAGGCGACTGCCCCGCCGAAGGCGGGGCATGACACCATCATGGCGAACGAGGTCCTGTCTACGTCATATGCCTGGCCGTCTGAGGCCGGGCCTCGTTAGACTCTCCCCATGGCCCGACGCTGGACGCCCGGCGGCTGGCTCGGGCCGCACCGCACCGATGCCGCCCGGACGGCTGGCTTCGTCGCTGGTCGCGCGGTCCTGGTGTTGTCCGGCCACAACGCCGGATCGGGTGGCGTCGGTGATTGGCGACGGCGGTGTCGGCCGCGTTGATGCAAGGAGTCCATCATGGCTGCTCTCAGACCCGCGCTTGCACTGCTCATCATCCTCTCCGCGGGGCTCGCGGCCGAACAGCCGCGAGTCACCACGCCGACAGAGGAGTTCGGGTTCGCGTTCGGCGACGACTACCAGCTCGCCACCTACCGCCAGCTCGCGGCGTACTGGCAGAAGCTCGATCGGGAGTCGGATCGGATGGTGCTGCAGGAGATCGGCCAGACCTCGGAAGGCCGGCCCCACCTGATGGCTCTCGTCACGTCGCCCGAGAATCACCGCAACCTCGCACGCTACCGCGAGATCTCACGGCGATTGGCGCTGGCTGAGAACCTCACCGACGAACAGGCGCGCGGGCTGGCGCGGGAAGGCAAGGCGGTCGTCTGGATCGACGGCGGGTTGCACGCGAGCGAGGTGCTTGGCGCGCAGCAGCTCGGCGAGATGGTCTACCAGATGGTCAGCCGTACCGACGAGGAAACGCTCCGGTTTCTCGATGACACGATCATGCTGTTCGTGCACGCCAACCCTGACGGCCACGATCTGGTCGCGGGTTGGTACATGCGCAATCCCGTGCCCGAGAAGCGCAGTCCCGCGGCGCTGCCGCTGCTCTATCACCACTACATCGGCCACGACAACAACCGCGACTTCTTCGCCTCGACTCAGAAGGAAACCGAGAACATCAACCGCGTGCTCTACCACGACTGGTCGCCGCAGGTGCTCTACAACCACCATCAGAGCGGCCCGGCGGGCACCGTGTTCTGGTCGCCACCGTTCCGCGATCCGTTCAACTACAACCAGGATCCGCTGCTCGTGCTCGGACTCCAGCAGCTGGGCCTTGCCATCCACTCGCGGATGGCGGGCGAGGGCAAGCCCGGCGCGTCGGCGCGCGCCGCGGGCGCCTATGACGGCTGGTGGAACGGGGGCATCAGGAACACCGCGGCGTTCCACAACATCCTCGCGATTCTCACCGAGATGATCGGCTCGCCGACGCCGATGCGCATCCCGTTCGTCCTGCAGCGGCAGATCCCCACGAGCGATCTGACGTTCCCCATCGCGCCGCAGGTGTGGCACTTCAAGCAGTCGATCGAGTACTCGATCACGGCCAACCGCGCCATTCTCGATTACGCGTCGCGCTGGCGCGAGACGCTGTTGTTCAACGTGTATCGGATGGGCCGGAACTCGATCGAGCGCGGCAGCACGGACACGTGGACGCCGGCCCCGCATCGCCTGGCGGCGGTGGCGGCCAGGTTGGGGGTTCCCCAGACGGGGGCAGGAGGCCGCGGGGGCGCGCCGGCGAGCGCCGAACGGGACGCCGCCGTGATGGCGGCGATCAGGACGCCCGAGTCGCGCGATCCGCGCGGCTATATCATCCCCGCCACACAGCCCGATTTCCCGACGGCGGTGAAGTTCGTCAACGCGCTCCGCGAGGTTGGCATCACGGTCCACCGCGCCACGCGCGACTTCGACGTGCTGGGCAAGAAGTATCCCGCGCAGTCATTCGTCGTCATGACGGCTCAGGCATTTCGGCCGCACGTCATCGACATGTTCGAGCCGCAGGACCATCCCGACAACATTCCCTATCCCGGTGCGCCGCCGACGCCGCCCTACGACCACGCGGGATGGACGCTGGCATTGCAGATGGGCATCGAATTCGACCGCGTGCTCGAGCCGTTCAGCGGTCCCTTCGAGCGCATCACGGAGTGGAACGTCAGGCCTCCGGCGGCCACCGTCTCAGCGCTGCCGAAGGCTGCGGGGTACCTCGTCAGCCGTCAGCTCGTCGACTCGTTCGTCGCCCTCAACCAGCTGCTGTCCGCCGGCGAGGAGGCGTACTGGTTGCAGCGCGCGCTCACGGCCAATGGCAAGTCGTACCCCGCGGGCACCTGGTACATCGCGGCCAAGCCGACCACGCGCGGTCAGCTGGAGAGAATCGCCGCCGCGCTCGGCGTCGGCGCCGAGGCGACCACGGAGCGCGTTCCCGCCACCGCGCTGCGGCTGCGACGCCCGCGCGTCGGCCTCTGGGATCAGTACGGCGGATCGATGGATTCGGGATGGGCACGCTGGATTCTCGAGCAGTATCAGTTCTCGTTCCAGAAACTGTTCCCACCGACCATCGACGCGGGGCACCTCAACGCGGCGTACGACGCGCTGGTGTTCGTCGAGGGCGGAATTCCGGCGATGGGCGCCGGCGCAGGCCCGGCGCTGCCGGCCGCCGAGGACATTCCCGCCGAGTATCGCGCGATGCTGGGACGTATGACGGGGGAACGGTCGATTCCCGAAATCCGACGCTTCATCGAGAACGGCGGCACGGTCATCACGATCGGCGCTTCGTCCGCGAATCTGGCTCGACATCTGAACCTCCCGATCGAAGACCACCTGGTCGAGGACGGTAAACCACTCCCCGCGGCGAAGTTCTACACGCCGGGATCGATCCTGACGGCTCGGGTCGAGGTGACACATCCGGTGGCGCACGGCCTGAAAGAACGGACGGACGTCTTCTTCGACACCAGTCCCGTGTTCCGCCTGGGCGCGACGGCGCCTGCGCAAGAGGTGACGGCTGTCGCCTGGTTCGACACGCCGGCGCCGCTCAAGAGCGGCTGGTCCTGGGGGCAGCACTACCTCCACAACGGTGTGGCGGTGATCGAGGCGCGGCTCGGCAAGGGACGGGTGTTGCTCTTCGGCCCCGAGATCATCAAGCGAGCACAGCCGCACGGGACGTTCCCGCTCCTGTTCAGTGGCATCTTCTACGCGGCCGCTGGCGACGAGAGATCCCCGTCGGGAGCTGCACGATGACGTGCGGATCACGACGCCAGGCGCCCGCGGAGTGACTCGGTCGCGGCCTCCGACTGTCGTCGCTCCGCTCATGCGACAGGAGGGCTCCGTCGAGGGCTCCGCCGTTACGGACTGGTGCTCGCGCGGCCGGCAAACTCGCGCGTCTCGGTATGGACCTTGATCTTCTCGCCCTCCCTGATGAAGAGCGGCACGCGAATCTCCAAGCCTGTTTCGAGGATGGCCGGCTTGGTCACGCCCCCGCTCGCCGTATCGCCGCGGACGCCCGGTTCGGTGGACTTCACGGCCAGTTCGACATGGGGCGGCAGCTGCACGCCGATCGGCCGGCCGTTGAACTTGTGGATCTGCACGATGGCGTTGTCGGCGAGCATCAGGCGATCCTCGCCGAGCGTGTCCGCGCCGAGCGTGAGCGTCTCGAAGCTCGTCTGATCCATGAAGTGATACTCGTCACCGTCGGTGTAGGAAAATGACGCGCTGATCACCTCCAGGTCCGGCTCCTTGAACTTGTCGCCGGCCTTGAAGGTCTTGTCGAACACGGAACGGCTCAGCAGGTTCCGCATCTTGAGGCGGACCAGGGTCTGCCCGCCGCGGGCTGTGGGCTTCGACACCTCGGCGTCGAGACACACGTAGGGCGCGTTCTCGTACTCGAAGAAGACTTTCCGCTTGATTGCCAGGGCTTCGATCAGTCCAGCCATCAGATCTCCTGTAGGGCAGACATCGTGACACGCTTCGTCCTGGCGTTCGCGCGGGGGCCGGGAAAGGCCTCCGCCATGCACTCGACCGGCGAGCCACGATGGAGCGCCCGCAGGCCAGCGACCCTCGGTGCAATGCCCATCGGGCATCAACAGCAGCTGCGCCGGGCAGGCTGTCGTGCTTGCAGCTGATGCATGCTTTGCCTATACTTGATGCATGCAATACACCATTCGTGGGATTCCCGTCGCCGTTGATGACGCGATCCGCGAACGCGCCCGCGTGGCCGGCAAGAGCCTCAACGAGGCCGCACTCGAGGCCCTGGCCGAAGCTGCCGGTGTGGCCGGAGCTCCGCGAAAGCACCGCGATCTCTCGGACATCGCCGGGACATGGCACGCGGACAAAGGCGTCGAGTCAGCGCTTGCCGCACAGGACCGGGTGGACGAGGACCTCTGGCGGTGAGGGTGGCTCTCGATACGAATCGATACGTCGATCTCTGCAAGGGTCTCGGCGAAACCGTCGCGATCCTGGAGGAAGCTGAGGCCATCATGCTGCCCTTCGTCGTGCTCGGCGAGCTGCGGGCCGGCTTCGTGCACGGGCGGCGGCCGGCAGAGAACGAGGGGATCCTTCGCCGCTTCCTTTTGAAAGACGGCGTGAAGGTGCTCTTCGCCGACGACCAGACAACCCACCACTACGCGTCCGTCTTCCGTCAACTCCGGAAGCAGGGTACCCCGATCCCGACCAACGACATGTGGCTGGCGGCACTGGTCCTGCAGCACAACCTGGCCCTGCACGCGCGAGACAAGCATTTCGACCACTTGCCGCAACTCGTCCTCGTCTGATCAATCGAGCGACGTCTTCACCGTGGCCCCGAGGAAAAAAAGACGATGACCGAACAACTCGACGCGATCATCATCGGCACGGGACAGGGCGGCAAGCCCCTGGCGGGAGCGCTCGCGCGCGCGCGATGGAAGACCGCCATCATCGAGAAGGCCGACCGCGTCGGCGGCACTTGCGTCGTCACGGGATGCACGCCGACCAAGACGATGGTGGCCAGTGCCAGGGTCGCGCACCTGGCCCGGCGGGCCGGCGACTACGGGGTGCGCACGGGCACCATCGGCGTGGACATGACCGTCGTTCGCAAACGCAAGCGCGACATCGTCGACTCGTGGAGCGCCGGCAGCCGCAAGGGGATGGAGCGGCACGAAACGCTCGAGCTCGTGATGGGCCATGCCCGATTCAGCGGGCCCAGGCAGGTCACCGTCCAGACTCGTGCCCGACAGACCCGCGTGCTCACCGCAGACCACATCTTCATCAACGTCGGCACGCGGCCCGGCATGCCACCCGTCCCTGGCCTGGACCTCGTCGATGCGCTGGACAACGAGTCGGTCATGGAGCTCGGCGAGGTGCCCGAGCACTTGATCGTGATCGGCGGCGGTTTTGTCGGCCTCGAGTTCGCGCAGATGTTCCGGCGCTTCGGCAGCCGGGTGACCGTGCTCGAAAAGCAGCCGCACTGCCTGCCCCGGGAGGACGAGGATGTCGCTGAGGCCATCCGCACGTTGCTCGGCGAGGACGGGATCGACATCCTGTGCGGATCGCAGGTAGAGAGAGCGGAGCGCCGCGCGGATGGGCAGCTGGCGGTCACGGCGACGCGACGCGATGGGGAGCGGACCATCACAGGCTCGCATGTGCTCGTGGCCGCCGGGCGCGTGCCCAACAGCGACACGCTCGATCCGGCGAAGGCGGGACTCGCGTTGGACGAGCGGGGCTACATCCGCGTGAACGACCGGCTGGAGACCAACGTGCCCGGGATCTTTGTCTTAGGGGACGTCAACGGCGGGCCGCCGTTCACCCACGTGTCGTACGATGATTTTCGAATCCTCAAGACGAACATCCTGGACGGCGGACAGGCGACGACCAGGGGCCGAATCGTGCCGTATACGCTCTTCATCGATCCCCAGCTCGGGCGCGTCGGCCTCACGGAGCGGCAGGCTCGGGATCAGGGCTACGACGTGGGCGTCGCGAGGCTGCCGATGGGCCGCGTCGCGCGTGCGATCGAGACGGACGAGACGCGCGGCGAGATGAAGGCCGTGGTAGACAGCAAGACCGGGCGGATTCTCGGCGCGACGATCCTCGGGATCGAAGGCGGCGAGGTGGCTACCGTCATCCAGGTGGCGATGATGGCGGGACTGCCCTATACGGCGCTCAAGGACGCGGTGTTCTCGCATCCCACGCTCTCCGAGTCGCTGAACAATCTGTTCATGGCTCTGGACGCCGGGTCGTAGGACCGCTCGCCCTCATCGCAGGAACTTCAAGACCTCGGCGTTGAACAGAGCGGGCACCTCCAGGTTGAGGTGGCCGGCGCCGGGCAGCACCACGCGTGTGGCGCCGCTCACGCCCGCCTGGATGGCCCCGACATGGGTGTGCACGTCGGGGATGTCGGCTTCGTCGATGTCAGAGAACGTCGCGCGCGGCTCGTCCGACCGGCCGTATCCACGGCGGTCCCACCGCACGACGCGGAACGATCGGGCGAACGGGGCGAACTGCTCATTCCATGTCTCGCTGTGGAGCAGGCCGTCGTGGATGAGCACGAGCGCCGGGCCCTGGCCAGCTATCTCGTCGTAGAGCCGTCCACCTTCAACTGGCACATAGCCGCTTGTCACGGCCGGCACCACACCGTGCTGTCGGCCGTGCAGCGGTGTGAGGCCCCGTCCGGCCACGGCGAGACCGATGACAGCGACTGCGCCGATGAGCCGCCTGGCTGTGGCACGCCCCGCGTGGGGTTGATGAGAATCCGCAACTGGCGTGATGACTCGACGCTCATGATTGCACCTTTGGTGAGGTGATGCCAGGCGCCCCGCCTCACCGCCATATCCTCGCTCCTCGCGCCTTGCGATCCGGGCGCGGCGCTCCGCGACTTGTGCCACGAATCACTGGCCCGGGACACTCTAGCGAAGCTCCGCCTCAAACCCGCGAGAAGAGACGCGTCGGCTCCGCTTCGCTAGTGTCCCAGTGTGTTGTCTTGCCCCGCCTCCGGCGGGGCGGCCATCTTCTATGGCCGGTCGAAAAACTTGCTTCATTCGTTACACCTTGAGCCATAGAAGAGAGAAAGACGACGTGCGGGCCCGTCGGCATGCGGCGGAATGAGACTCTGACACGGTGAGACGATCGGTGATACGATGGGACCGTGGCGCAGGATCTGATCTCGGTCGACGAGGCCGGCCGCGCGCTGGGCGTCTCCCGGTCCACCGTGTGGCGGCTCATTCAACGCGGTGAGCTCCCGAGTGTCCGTCGAGGCGGCCGCCGACTGGTGCCCGCCGACGCCGCGCGCCGGCGGCCGCGGCGTCGCGCGTCAGCCGCGGCGATTCCGCCGTTGACCGAGGATCACCCCATCTTTCGGCTCATCGGCGCCGGACGAGGCGGCGGGCGCGTTCCCGGAGCGCGCGACAAGCACGCGATCCTCGACGAATGACCCGCGGCGTCCTCTGGGACTCGAGCGCCGTCCTGGCGCTCATCGACGCCGACGATGCCGATCACACGCGGGCCATCGAGGTCGCGCGACGGATCGCCGCAGACCGCCGGCCGAGCTTCATCACGAACTACATCGAAGCCGAAGCGCACGCGCTGCTTCTCCGCCGGCTTGGACGAACCGTGGCGCGCCAGTGGCTGCTGACCGGCAATCTTCCTGTCGTGACGGCGCTTCCCGCGGAGGAGCAGCGCGCGAAGGACATCCTCGCGCGGCACGTCGACAAGGACTGGACGCTGTGCGACGCGATCTCGTTCGCGGTGCTCGACGCGCGCCGCGTATCGCACGCGTTCACCTTCGACCGCCACTTCCGGCAGTACGGCCGGATCCAGGTGCTGGGTCTGGAATGATCCGCGACGGACCGGCGACGCCGGCCGACCCCCGAATCCCCATCCTCATCGTCCAGTCGCCGGGCTGATCTCGACCAGTCGCGACAAGCCACCGGCGGCCGTTCTCCCGAAGCCCTCACGGCTGCGTCTTTCTGCGCGTCTCGCCCGTATACCCCGTAGCATGACGGCAGCGCTCCAGTGCGCCAGTGTTCTGATGGAGACGGAACGCGCGACCATCGCGCTCGGCCTGCGGCGCCGCGACCCGGAAGTGCTCGAGGCGCTCATCGAGCGCTATCAACACCGGGTGTTCCGCTACCTCCTCTACTTCACCCGCGACCGGGCGCTGGCCGAGGACACGTTCCAGGAGACCTGGCTGCGGGTCGTGGAGCGCGGCGCTCAGTACAACCCGCGCTTCGCGTTCGAGGCCTGGCTCCTGACCGTCGCACGCAACGTGGCCATCGACCAGATGCGGCGACGGCGCCCGATGGCGCTGGCTGAGACCGCCGCGCAAGACGCGGCGGAAGACGAGAGCGGACCGGCGGACCCGCCAACGGCCGACCCCTCGCCCTTCGACCTCGCGGCGGAGAACGAGCAGGCCCGGCGCGTCGCCGCGGCCCTTGCCGGGATCCCCGCATACTACCGCGAGGCGCTGACGCTCAGGTTCCACGAGGACCTGTCGCTGCAGGAGATCGCGGAGGTGACGCGCGTGCCGCTCTCGACGGCCAAGTCGCGCGTGCGCCGCGGGCTCGATCTGCTGAGCAGGCTCTGGCAGGAGACACGCTGATGACCTTGAGCGATCACGACCACGCCCGCGAGCTCGCCGCCGAACGGTGGATGCGCGTGCTCGGAGACGAGGAACGGCGCTGGCTCGACGAGCATCTGGCCGGCTGCACGCCATGCGCGGCCGAGCTCGAGCGCCTGAACGACGGGCTCACCGCATTCCGGACCGTGCCGGTCCGCGCCGACGCGGCGCTCGTGCGGGCCACGATGACCAGCGTGCGGATCTATGCCGATCGGCTCCACGAGACACAGATGCGCGATCGGCTCTTGTTCGTGTCCTCTGCCGTGGCCGGCGTTTGCGGTGCCCTGACCCTCCCGTGGCTGTGGCGCGCCGCGACCTTCGTGGCCGACCTAGCGTGGCTGCCGAATCCGACCCCGGTTCTACTGACGGTCGTCCTGTGGACGCTGCCCGGTGCGATGGCCGCGGCGCTGCTGGCAGCCTACCGGCGCTCGAAGCATTCACGCTCTGCCTCGCCTTCGGCGAGGCGGCAGAACGGATGGGAGACAACGTGACCAACCAACAGCACTCGCTTCAACCTGAGCTCGGCATCATCCCCGCGTGGGCCAAGGTGCTCGCCGCGGTCGCCGTTCTCGCCACGGCGATCGGGCTGCCGATCGTGTTCCGCAGCGAAGCCGAGTCGCCGGCGCTCTGGCTCCATGGCCTCATCGTCATCGTCGTGTCGACGATTCTGGCGGGGCTGATCCTGCTGACCGGCTACGTCAATCAGGACGCGGGGCGCCGAGGCATGAGCCGCACCTTGTGGACGGTGCTCGTCATCGTCGTGCCGAACGCCCTGGGCTTCATCATCTACTTCCTGGTGCGGCAGCCCGTTCTCGCGCCGTGCCCAGGGTGTGGGCTGGCCGTGCGGCCGGACTTCAACTTCTGCCCGCGCTGCAACCTTCGGCTGACGGCGTCCTGCCCGCGCTGCGGGCGGGGCCTGCAGCCAGGGGCTCAGTTCTGCGTCCAGTGCGGGACGAAGCTGCAGGGGGCCGTGCATGGCGCCGCTGGCGCCGCTGCCGTGGAGTCGGCGAGTGAGTGAGTCCCGTCCTGGCACTCGAGGGGGGCCGAACCACCGCGGATGCGGTCCGCGTGGCCATCGGGCTCTGCCGTGCTTCACACCGTGAACGCGCTCGCGTCGAAGCCGTCGGGCACGCGCCCTGTCGGCCTGATCAGATCGTAGGGGGCGCGCGCGAGAAACACGCCCGATCCCGGCTTCGCCGAGACGACGCCGTCCTGCATCACGACCTCGCCGCGGCGCACGGTGGTCACCGGCCACCCGGTCACCTGCATGCCTTCGTACGGCGTGTAGTCGATCACGTGCTGCAGGAGGGCGTTGGTGATCGTCGTCTGCCGCGCCGGATCCCACAGCACGAGGTCGGCGTCCGAGCCTGGCGCGATTACCCCCTTGCGCGGGTACAGGCCGAAGAGCCGTGCCGGGTTGGTGGAGGTCAGGCAGGCGAAGCGGCACGCGTCGATGCGTCCCTTCGCGACGCCCTCGCTGAACAGGATCGGCAGCCGAGAGCCCAGGCCGGGCACGCCGTTGGGGATGTCGGGAAACGCCGCGTCCGCGCCGTTCACGCGCTTGCCCACCGGCGTGTCGAAGCCCCAGCCGCTGTGGTCTGACGACACGACGTCCAGCGTCCCCAGGCGCACGGCGTCCCACAATCCCTCGCTTGCCGCGGCGTCACGCGGCGCGGGGCTGCACATGAACTTCGCGCCCTCGAATCCCGGTCGGTCCATGTCAGCCGCCGACAGGACGAAGTACTGCGGGCACGTCTCGCCCCACACCCTCAAGCCCCGCGCCTGCGCGCGGGCGATCTCCTCGGCCACTTCGGGACACGAAACGTGGAAGATCTGGATAGGTTGATCGACCAGCTCAGCGAGCGCGATGGCACGATACGTCGCCTCGCGTTCCACCACCGCCGGCCGCGACCACGCATGATACTTCGGCGTCGTCCGGCCGTCCGCCAGGAGGGCGGCGGTGCGCCAGCGGATGGCCTCGTAGTTCTCGCAATGCACCGTGACCAGCGCGCCGGACCGGCGGGCCGCCGCCAGCACGCGCAGCAGCGCCCGGTCGTCGATGTGCAGCGGCTCGTAGGTGAGGAAGACCTTCAGGCTGCGAACGCCGGACGCCACGACTTCCGGCACCTCGCGAAAGATCACATCGTCGGTGGCGTCGGTGATGATCTGGTGGAACGAGTAGTCGACCATCGCCGTCGCCGCCCGCCGCCGGTATTCCGCCAGCGTGGCACCGAGACCCTGTCCCTTGAACTGGCTCGAAAAGCAGATGACCGTCGTCGTGCCCCCGGCCAGCGCCGAGCGGCTCCCGGTGACGAACGTCTCCTCGTCCGCCCCGCCGTCGGGGTGCAGCTGCTCGATGTGGCAGTGCGAATCGACGCCTCCCGGAAGCACCAGGAGCCCGCTGGCGTCCAGGGTTCGCGTCCCCCGCAAGCCGAGGCCTACCGCAGCGACGCGGCCATCGGCGACCCCCACGTCGGCTCGAACCATGTCGGTGGCGGTCACGATCGTGCCGCCGACAATCACCAGGTCGTAGTCAACCACGAGTGTCTCCCTGGCGTCCCGTCGCACATTTGTCCATGAACGCGCTTCTAGTTGGCGTCGTCGGCAAACCCGATCGTCCAGTGCGAGCCGTCGCAGAACGGTTTGTTCTTCGAGGCGCCGCACCGGCACAAGGTGAAGTGCTCCGTGGAGGCGCCCTGTCCAAACGCCGTGTCCGTCATTGCCGGGCCGCCGGTGACGACGTACGGCCCATTGGGGGAGACATGGATCGCCGGTTCGCCTTCACGGTCGCGATGGGCCACGCCGCCCACCGAATAACTCAGCGCGCCGGACGGGCATCGACCGACCGTCTCGATGATCTCCTCCTTGGCCGCGCCGGCCGCGTCGATCCAGGGCTCCTGCCTCAAGCGGAACACCGAGGCCAGTCTTTCCGTGCACTCACCGGCATGCGCGCAGACGCCGCGGTTGTCGTGAATCGTCACGCCCTGGCCCTCATAGCTCTCGAGTCTGTCCTCGATCCGATCCTCCCCCTTGGCCGAGGAGAAGCCGTTCCGGTTGTGCGTGCCATCACAAAACGGCTTGTTCGCCGACCCGCCGCACCGGCAGAGGGCCATGGACGGCTGCGTCTCGAGCGCACCCTTTCGATTCGACAGGCGCTCGAGATCCTGGACGACGTAGGGCCCGTTGGGTCGGGGCGTGATGCTCGGCTTCCGCGTCTCGCTGCCCATGCTCGATCTCCTTTCGGTGTCCTTGCCACCTTGTCAGCCGGGAGATTCTGACGCTCGGCTTGACGGCGAACAGATGGTCGCCGGGCGCGCCGAGTGCGCTGAAGCCGCAGCGGTTGGGAATCACTGCGGCGACGCTTGTTCTATTATCGTTCCCCGAAGCCGTGAATCGTCAGCACTCGAGGATCGCATGCCGTCACCTGCCTCCGTTGATTCCGTCCTGCACGCCATCGGCCGCACGCCCGTGGTGCGCCTCGGCCGGCTCGTCCCGCCGGGCTCGGCGACCGTCGTCGTCAAGCTGGAGTACTTCAATCCGACCGGGTCCTACAAGGACCGGATGGCGCTGGCCATGATCGAAGGCGCCGAGGCGCGCGGCGCGCTGAAGCCCGGCATGCGCGTCGTCGAGTTCACGGGCGGTAGCACCGGCTCATCGCTGGCCATGGTCTGCGCGATGAAGGGCTACACGTTTCAGCCCTTGTCATCCGATGCGTTCTCGTCGGAGAAGCTCGACACGATGCGCGCCTTTGGCGCGGAGCTCGAGATGGTTCCGAGCGATGGCGGCAAGGTCACGCCGGCGCTGTTCGACCGGTTTCGAGCACGCATCGCGGAGCTGACCAGAGAGCCGAACACCTTCTGGACCGACCAGTTCAACAACGCGGACGCCCTGGACGGCTACGCCAACATCGGCCGCGAGCTCGTCGAGCAGATCGGGGGAATTGACGCGTTCGTCGGCGCGGTCGGCACCGCGGGCATGCTGGTGGGGGTGTCCCGGGCGCTCAAGCAGGCAGGCCAGCAGACCCGGGTGGTCGCGCTCGAGCCTTCGACCTCGCCGTTTCTCACGACCGGGAAGGGCGGCGCGCACCGCGTGGAGGGCACCGCGGCAGGACTGTGGCCGCCGCACCTCGTCCCGGGCTCCTATGACGAGGTGCGTGCCATTGACGAAGACGAGGGCCGCGCCATGGCCCGGCGCGCGGCACGCGAAGAAGGGATCTTTGCCGGCGTGTCGAGCGGCCTCAATCTGGTCGCCGCGCTGGAAGTGGCGCGTGCGCTTGGCCCTGGCAAGGTGGTGGCCACCGTGGCGTGCGACACCGGGCTGAAATACCTGGCCGGCGACCTCTACAAGTAGGCCGACTCGATATTCCCAGCGGGGTTTCTCGCGACCCTGGGGGCTCTTCACGATAAGCTCGCGCCGACACCGTCGCCGGCCCGGCGCCCTCGCAACCTTCCATTCAGGAGCAGACATGAAGCGTCAATGGATCGCGGTTGGCATCCTCGCCCTCCTGGCCGTGTCGTCGCTCGCCGTCGCCGAGCAGCCGCCCGGCGTCGCCGGCGGCCCGATCGATCTGGCCGACACGGCCTGGCTCCTGAGCGCCACGGGGCTCGTTCTCCTGATGACGCCCGGCCTCTCCTTCTTCTATGGGGGGATGGTCAGCACGAAGAACGTCATCTCGACGATGCTCCAGAGCTTCATCGCCCTGGGCGTGATCTCACTCGTCTGGGTCGTCGTCGGCTTCAGCTTGTCTTTCGGGGACAGCTTCTATGGCCTCATCGGCGACCCGCGGACCTACTTCATGTTCAGAGGCGTCGGGGGCGCCACGCACCCCGATCTGGCGCCGACGATTCCGCTCGTCGTGTTCGCGATGTTCCAGTTGAAGTTCGCGGTCATCACTCCGGCGCTGATCACAGGGTCGTTCGCCGAACGGGTGCGGTTCTCCGCCTATCTCATTTTCATGTGCCTCTTCAGCCTCGCCATCTATTGCCCACTGGCGCACTGGACCTGGCATCCGCAGGGGTTCCTTCGGCAGTGGGGGGTGCTCGACTTCGCCGGCGGCACGGTGGTCCACATGTCGGCGGGCTTCGCGGCACTCGCGGGCGCCCACGTCCTCGGGCGGCGCCGGAGTCACGAAGAGGGAGGGGTGCACATTCCCTCGAACATCCCCTACGTGCTCCTGGGCACGGGGATGCTCTGGTTCGGGTGGTTCGGCTTCAACGCGGGCTCCGCGCTGTCGGCGAATGGCACGGCCGCCATGGCGTTCGCCACCACCCACTTCGCGTCGGCGTCGGCCATGCTGGCGTGGATTCTGTTCGACGCCGCACGCGGCAGACGACCGTCGGCGCTCGGGGCCTGCATCGGGGCCGTCGTGGGGCTCGTCGCCATCACGCCCGCGGCGGGATTCGTCAGCATCCCGCACAGCATCTTCATCGGGTTCGCGGCCAGCATCGTGAGCAACGTGGCCGTGCACTGGAAGTCGCGATCGACGCTCGACGACACGCTGGACGTCTTCCCCTGCCATGGGGTCGGCGGGATCGTGGGGATGATCCTGACGGGAGTGCTCGCGCGGGAGGTCGGCCTGTTCTGGGGGCAGACGACGACGTTCATGTTCCACATGCTGGCGCTCGTCATCGTCAGCGCGTTCAGCTTCGCGGGGTCGCTTGCGCTCTTCAAACTGACGGACTGGATCCGGCCGATCCGTGTGACCCCGGAGCAGGAGGCGGTCGGACTCGATCTGAGCCAGCACGGCGAGTTCATGGAACTGGAACCGATGCGCCAGTTCAACTATTCTGATTGACCCTGTGGTTCACGTGGGTGGCGCATGGGCTGGTAGGACGCCGCTCAGGCGCCGGTCTCGCGCCCGTTGTCGAGCCGGGAGTTTGAGCCATTCGCCTGCGCCTCAGGGCGGGGATTGACCATGGTCGAGCACGAGCCGCCCTCTGCGATCTTCTCGCGCTACACCCTCGGGAAGGCGTACGACGAGATGTTCGCGGCGGTGGGCGCGCATCGCCCGCACTATGCCGGCATCTACGAGCGGCTGTGCAGCCTGCCGATGGCGCGCTGGCGCGAGCGCCAGCGGGCGGCCGACGTGGCCTTCGTCACCCAGGGCATCACCTTCACTGTGTACGGCGAGGCCGAAGGCGTGGAGCGCATCTTTCCGTTCGACCTGCTGCCGCGTCTGGTGACGGCCGACGAGTGGGCGACCATCGACCGGGGCCTGGTTCAGCGCATCACCGCGCTCAACCTCTTTCTCCGGGATGTCTATCACGAGGGCCGGATCCTCGACGCGGGCGTGGTGCCGCGCAGGCTCGTGCGTCAATGCCGCCACTTTCGACGCGAGATGGTCGGGGTTCGCGTGCCGCACGACCGCTATCTGACCGTCGTGGGCACGGACCTCGTTCGGGGGCCCGATGGCCGGTTCGTCGTGCTCGAGGACAACCTCCGCGTGCCGAGCGGCGTCTCCTACATGCTGGCGAATCGACAGGTCGTCAAGCAGGTGTACCCGCAGCTCTTCGAGCGCTATCACGTCCGGCCGATCGATCACTACCCTCGCACTCTGCTGGCGCATCTGCGCTCAATCGCACCGGAGGGCTCGGCCGACCCCCGCATCGTGCTGCTCACCGCCGGCGTCTACAACTCGGCCTACTACGAGCACACGTTTCTCGCCCACGAGATGGGCATCGATCTCGTCGAAGGGCGCGACCTCCTCGTCCACGACAACACGGTCTACTCCCGCACGACGGGCGGCCTCGAACGCGTCGACATCATCTATCGGCGCGTGGACGACGACTACCTGGATCCACTGGCGTTTCGCAAGGACTCCACGCTCGGCGTCGCGGGCCTCTTCAACGCCTACCGCGCGGGCCGCGTCACGATCGCGAACGCCGTCGGCACGGGGGTCGCCGATGACAAGGCGGTGTATGCCTACGTGCCCGCCATGATTCGATTCTATCTCTCCGAGGATCCCGTTCTTGACAACGTCGAGACCTACTTGCTCGACGATCCACGACAACGCGCATTCGTGCTGGAGCGTCTCGGCGAGCTGGTCGTCAAGCCCGTGGGCGAATCCGGAGGGTACGGCATGCTTGTCGGCCCGCACAGTACCGTGGCGCAGCAGCAGGAGATGCGGGATCGCATCCTCGCACATCCGCGCAATTACATCGCGCAGCCGACGCTCGCGCTGTCGGCTGCGCCCTGCCTCGTCGAGGGCGGCGTCGAGCCGCGCCACGTCGACCTGCGGCCCTACATCCTGGGCGGACAGTCGATCACCGTCGTCCCGGGCGGGCTCACACGCGTCGCCCTGCAACGGGGGTCGCTCGTGGTCAACTCGTCGCAGGGCGGGGGCAGCAAGGACACCTGGGTGCTGGGCGCCTGACGGAGGACCTCGTGCTGTCGCGAGTCGCCGACAACCTGTACTGGATGCGCCGCTACGTCGAGCGCGGCGATCAGATCGCCAGGGTCGTGGGGGTCAATTTCGACCTGGCGTTCGATCGCGCGCCCGGGGACGTCGCCCGGCTGTGGGGCCGGCTGCTGTCCGCCCTCTGGTCCGCGCCGGAGTGGGCCCAGGTGGAGCGCGCCCCTTCCGATGACGCGTTGGGCGATCTCACGAGCATCGACGCCGTTGCCGCGTGCTTCGCCGCCGCCCGGGAGAACGCACGGCAGGTTCGACAGCACATCAGCGCCGAGATGTGGGAGCGGATCAACGGCCTGCACTTGACGCTGAACGACCCGGCGACGCGCGCGCGGTGGGCCGAGCGGCCGCATGGCTACTTTCAGGCCGTCCGCGACGGCGCCGCGCTGTTCGACGCGGCGGTGCACGCGGGCGTCTCACGCGACGAGGGATGGCACTTCCTGCAGCTCGGCGCCTTCCTGGAACGGGGCGCCTGCACCGCACGCCTCCTCGGGTGCCAGATGCGCGAAGCGCGGCCCGTCGGGCCAGACGACGCGCTCGATGAACAGCTGGAGTGGATCTGTCTGCTGCGCGCGTGTGACGCGCTCGGGCTGTACCGCCAGCGGTGCGGGGCGGAGCTGCTGCCCGACCGTATCGTGCGCTTCCTGATCGCGGATCCGCTGTCGCCCCGCAGCGTATGCTACGCGCTCGACGAGATTGCGCGCGCCCTGGCGGCCCTCGCGGCGGCTGTGCCCAGCCAACCCCCGATTCTCGTGACCTGCGATCTGACGACCGCTGCCGGCCGGGCTTCCCCTTCTGGCGGCGACGATCCCATGGCGGTCGTGTCGGCCATCGAGGCGGAATGTAACCGCATTCACCGGGCGGTCTACGACACGTACATCGACTATAGGCGTTCGTCGGGGTTCATCGCATCGGAGGAGGTGCCGTGGACTACACGGTGACCCACGTCACGCACTTCCAGTACCAGGGCCCCGTCCACGAAAGCGTCATGGAGGTGCGGCTCGGCCCTCGCACCGACGCCCGACAGGAGGTGCAGTCGTTCGATCTGACCACGCAGCCCGCGGCAGCCATCTTCGGGTACGTGGATGCGCCCGGCAACCACGTGAGTCATTTCGACATCGTCCCGCCGCATCACGAGCTCATGATTCGGGCGCGGATGCGCGTCCGCACGTCGCCCGCAGCAGCGGCGCCTGAACGCCTCGACCGAGCAGCGTGGGACGAGCTGGAGCGGCTCCGTGCCGACGGTCAGCTCTGGGACTTCTTCGAGCCCAGTCCGCGCGTGCCGGTCTCGCCGGCCGTGCGCGCCTTCGCAGACGCCCACGGCATCGGGCGGGCGGGCGACCCGCTCACGTGCCTCCGTCGCATCGTCTCCGGCGTCTGCGGCACCCTCATCTACGCGACCGACTCGACGACGGTGGACACGCCGATCGAGACGGTCCTCAACACGCGCCGCGGCGTCTGCCAGGATTTCGCCCATGTCGCCCTCGCCATCGCGCGCGCCTACGGCATCCCGTGCCGGTACGTGAGCGGGTATTTCGCGCCGGCCAGCGGGCAGCCCGCGGGACCCGAGCTGACGAGTCACGCCTGGATCGAGGCCTGGCTGCCCGGCCTCGAGTGGCTGGCCCTGGATCCCACACACGATCTGGCCGCCGGTGAACGCCACATTTCCGTGGCGGTGGGCCGTGATTACGGGGACAGCGCCCCGACGACCGGGGTGTTCCGGGGCGGACCCGCCGGGACGCTGTCCGTGTCGGTTCGGATCGAGGAGGGCAGCGGAGTCACGTCCACTGGCGCGATGGTGCTGCCGCCGCGAGTCCATGTGTCGCCGCCTCCGCCCGCGGTGATGCCGTGGGACCAATAGCCATCGCGCCGTGTTTCGACGCCGTCGCCCACAGCTCTGCGACAATCCGCTCCAGGTCGAGGGCTTCGAGCGGACGGTGCTGGGGCGCCTCGTGGCCATGATTCGCACGGTCACCACGGGCTACCTCGAGCCACTCGCGTCGCTGGGATGGCCCATGGTCGAGCACGCGTCTCCCACGGCAATCTTCGCGCGCGACACGCTCGGGCGTTCGCGGCGGCGGGGGCGACTCGTCAGCGAGGGGAACGCGCCCTGGATGCCCCTCAGATGATCAGCGCACTCTGTCGAAGACGATGACGTTCTCGACGACCCGCCCCTGCGCGTCCCTCCCCGGGATGGTCTGGGTATAGGTCTGGCCGTCTTTCGACACCGTACGAAGGGCTGGAAGCCCGGCGACGCCATCCGTATACGTGGTGAACTCCACCGTGTGCGAATCGATGCCTCGATACGATCGCGTCACGTTGGTTTGTTGGCCCGTGGCCAATAGCGCGGCCAGCGTGGTGGCGTTGTGAACCGGATACCGTTGGCCATCGAGCTTGTATGTCACGATCTGCAGGCTTGGGGCTCCTTGCGCGTTGATGGCCGTCAGCACGAACACGCTCCAGCCGCCTTCCATCGTCGAGAACACTCGGAGGTCGGTCGCCGTCGCAGGCGGCGGTGGACCAGAGCGATAGATCGATTTCGCCACGTTGAGTTTCCACGTCCCGTTGAAGGGATCGCTACCGGAAGTCGGCGTCTGCGCCCCGAGCATCGCCGAACCGGACACCATGATGGCCGCGACGACGATCAGCCTGCCCCTCATGTGTGGCTCCTTCTGGGACAGCAGGGTCTCGAGAGCGACCATACGATGCCGCTCAACGGGGCGTCAAGGCTCCGGGCCGATCGCACCGCCCCACTTCGGGCCGGAGAGGGTCACACGTGCGCGTTGGCGCGTGCAGGGTTCGCGACCTTTCGACCGGCGCCACTCACGATGCCCGCGGTCCGCGCCGTCAGGCGGTCGCGTCGAGATCAGATGCGACCGGCCGCAGCGTCAGGAGCGACCCCCTCCCGCCGGCCGTAACCGGACGCGACGGCGACGACGATGACGGTCAGGAGCGCCCACGAGTAGGCGTTGGCCAGCCCTGCGTCGAGGGGTGACACACGCGGCATGCCGACGGCTGCGCCCGATGCCGTGGCGTTGGACGACAGGATGGTCGGAAGGAAGTACGGCAGCAGGAACGGCCACGTGCAGACGGTCATGTCCAACAGGTTGGCGCGGCGATAGGCGCTGAGGCCTACACGGGCCCCTGCGTCGCGTGCGAACGGCCCCACGGCCAGCACGGCCACGACACTGTGCGTCGTCAGAAGCACTGCGCCCGAAACGACGCCCACGATCCAGGCTTCCGCGGTCTTGGGGCTGCCGGAGCGGGTATCCGCTCGAGCGGCCAGCCGTTTCAGAGTACCGGTGGCTTCGAGGGCCGCGACGAGTGCGACCAGCAGCAGCGTGAAGATCGAGACGCCGACACCGCGCTCCAGCCCGTCGATGATGAGGCTCCGCGCGGCGAACTGCCCAGGTTCGACCCGCAGCAGTTGTGCCGGTTCGAGCAACCCCGATGTCAGGCCCACGACGACCGCGGCGATCGTTCCGAAGAGCAGAGCTTCGACGAGATGGCGTCGAGCGAAGAGCAGCGCAATGATGAGCGCCGGGACGATGGCCATGATCAGGCCGTCGGGACGCGCGGCGATCCCGGACGCTGCGGCACCGGCGCCTTCCGTTCCGGCGCCACCGGTCACGCCGAACACCACGAGCGCCACGAGCGCGGCAGGCAGCACGTACTTCAATCGCGCACGGACGGTGCCCCCGACATCGGCGCCTTGCGTGCCCGCGGAGGCGATGGTCGTGTCCGAGATCGGCGAGATGCTATCGCCGAACGTGGCGCCGCCGAGCACGGCGCCGATCAGCGCAACCGGATCCGCGCTGGTCGCCGCGCCAGCCGGGTACAGCAGCGGACCGGCAATCAGGATGGTGCCAAAGCTGGTGCCCGTCGATGTGGACATCAGACCGCAGAGAACAAAGGTGAGGGCGACGTAGCCGCCGGCCCCCACCCCGGCTCGAGACGCCACCCAGACGAGGCCGTCGACGAACCCGCTCGCCGCGAGCAAGGTGCTGAGGACGCCGGCGAGCAGCCACGCCACGACCATCAGCATCACGAGCCGCTGTGCCATGCCGTCCAGCAGCGCTTCCGAGTACCGGGGGCGATCGCGGGCGAGCACGAGGCCGACGGCGAGGGAGGCCAGGAGCACGGGCCAGAATCCCCGCTCGTCCGGAGCCCCGGCCAGCGCCAGCCAGGCAACGCCGGAGAGGAACACCGCGAACGGCGCCAGGGCGCCGGCCAGCCCGCCGCGCATCTCGAGCGGTTCGGTGTCGACTGAGGATGGGGACATCGATCGCGCGGCTATAGTACTCTCGGCGACGATGACCACGAATGATCGCGACGACCGCTTCGAGCTGTACGATCTGCGCGTCGAGGTCGTGGCCACCGACCGGCCGATGGTCTGCGGTCACCGCGCCGGCGACTCGCTCGAACTGAGTGGCGAGAACCTCACGCTGCCACCGGGCCAGGCGTTCTCGATCTATGCGCTGGCGGCGCTCCTGCCGATTCTGCCCGCCAAGCAGCGCGTGACCGACCCCAGCGACTGGATGACGACCGACACCGAGGTCGCCTGTCCCGACCCGCACTGCGGCGCCCGGTTTCGGATCACACGGATCGGCCGACGCACGTTCCGCCACGGCGAGGTGACCGTGGTGCCGCTGCCGCCAGCATGACGCCAGACGTTCCGCGTACGGTCCTCGGATTCGACTATTCCATCTCCCGGGTGCTCAAGGGCGGGTGGCAGCTCGCCGGCGGGCATGGGCCCGTGGACCGTGACCAGGCGCTCGACGACATGGATCGCTTCGTCGAGGCCGGTGTCACGACGTTCGATTGCGCCGACATCTACACCGGGGTCGAGGCGCTCGTCGGCGCGTACCTGGCACGGCTCAGGACGCGACTCGGATCGGAGGCACGCGATCGCGTCCAGGTTCACACGAAGTACGTCCCCGACCTCGAGCGGCTCGCGACATTGCGCCAGACCGACGTTGAGCGAGCGATCGACCGATCGCTCGCGCGCCTCGGCGTCGAGCGTCTCGACCTCGTGCAGCTGCACTGGTGGGACTACGACGTGGCCGGCTGGGTTGAGACCGCGGGGTGGCTGGACGGGCTGAGGACGGCGGGGAAGATCCGACATATTGGCGTTACCAACTTCGACCACCAGCGGATGGGTACCCTGCTCGACTCCGGCGTCCCCATCGTCTCGCACCAGGTGCAGTACTCCCTCGTCGATCGCCGCGCCGCCGGTGCGATGGCTGATCTCTGCGGGCAGGCCGGCGTGGGACTCCTCGCATACGGCGCGATCGCGGGCGGGTTCCTGTCCTCCCGGTATCTGGGCCACCCGCCGCCGCCGTTGCCGCTGGAGAATCGATCGCTCGTCAAGTACCGGCTGATCATCGATGAGATCGGCGGGTGGGACGCGTTTCAGCGCCTGCTCGGCGTCCTCGACGGGATCGCCCGTCGTCACGGCGTCGGTGTCGGCGCGGTTGCGCTCCGATGGGTGCTCGACCAGCCGCAGGTCTCCGGTGTGATCGTCGGGGCCCAGCACGCGCGACATGTGCACGAGGTGCACCAGGCGTGTGCGCTGGCGCTCGATGCCGCGGACCTTGCGGCCATCGCTGCCGTGCACGCGACGCTGGCAGGCCCGGAAGGCGAGGTCTACGGCCTGGAGCGCGTCAAGGGCGGTCGGCACGCGTCCATCATGAAGTACTCGCTGAACAGCTCATCAACTACTTCGCAGGCCGCAACAGCGCTTCGAGCTCCTTGAACCAGTTCTGCACCACGATCAGTCGGGGCGCATAGCCGGAGAACCCTGGCTGGGCGACACCTGGCGGGAGTCGCACCATCAGGAAGCGGCGGCCGTCGGCGGTGAGGTCGAACGAACGACCCATGTCGCTGCCGCCCATGAAGTTCCCCGAGAACAACCGTCGCGGCTCGCTCACGCGAAAGCTCGGCACGTACTCGACCCGGGCCGCCATCATGTCCACCCCGCTTCCCTCACGCGGGCCGGCCAGGTAGACGCCCTTGCCCTGGCGCGTCCTGCGCTACGGAGAGACGGGACCGGGCGATAGGCCCTCGGATCACACGTGCTGATCGACGAGGATCGGATTCCCATCCGGGTCCACGACCATGAAGCTGGCAGGCCCGGTCGTGCCCTCGTCCGCCTCTTGCTGAAACGACACTCCTTGGGCTCTCAGCCTGCGTTGAACCTCCCGGATGTCGGTGAACGAGGCCAGCGTCTGGGCGTTCTGGTCCCAGCCCGGGTTGAACGTGAGGATGTTCCTGTCGAACATCCCCTGGAACAACCCGATGACGTGGTCGCCATTCTTCATGATCAGCCAGTTCTGCGAGGCGTCGCCCGCGAACACGCTGAAGCCGAACTGTTCGTAGAAGGTCCGCGAAGCCGCCAGATCTTTCACTGCCAAGCTGATCGAGAACGCGCCGAGATCCATAGGACTCCTTTTCAGTCGAGAACGACCGTGGCCAAACTGCCGGGGTCCCGGCGGCGGTGGGCGCCAACCCACGCGACCTGGTCGCGCCGGACTCGGTGAATGGCGGTGTGATGCGAAGGCTACCAGATGCGGCGAGGGGAGCGGCGCAATGACAGGAGGAAGGCCCCGACGAGCACGAGGAGGGCGCCCAGCCCGAGCTTCTCGGCCCTCGATCGGTTCGGCGAGCTGACGGCCGAGACGAGCTTGACGGCGGCGAGAACGGCCAGGCCGGCCAGCAGGATGCGCCCGGGCGAGAACGTGCGCCGCCGCGGGAAACCCCCCGATCTCCACGCACGGCTGGCCGGAATCTCGTCCGCAAACCAGGCGTTCATCCGGCGCGCTCGTCGTCGCGACCCAATCATCTGAGAAGAAGACGAGTCCGAGGCCCGATTGGTTCGGCGCCTGCCTCCGTCCGTCGTGGACGCGACCGAGTACTGATAGTTCACACGTCGAGTCGATCCTCGTAGGCCACGCGCTCTCCGTGTTCGAGCGATCGCCTGAGGACCCGGAGATACATCGCCCAGCAGTTGCACGAGATGCGGTAATGCTCGTTGACCTCGGGCCACCCGAGGTGCGCGAAGCGGAGCCAAGCACCCGCCGCCCGCGCCTCCAGCGTGAATCGCACCCTGGTCCCCAGCCAGTCGGCGTCGGCGTGCACGAATCGAAGCTCGAATTCGGCGTCCGGCGTGAATGCCGTGACCACTGCACGCCAGTCAAATCCCGGCCCGAAAGACAGTTGGTATTCGCTTCCGGGCACGGGTTGGCCGGTGGAGTGCTTCGTCCACCACGAGTCCAGGCCTTCTGGCGTCGAGACGGCGTGAAACACCAGGGAAACCGGGACCTTGATGGGAAGGTCGTGCAGGATGTCGGCCACCGCGCCCATTCTGCATCACCCAGGCGTTTTCTGGCCCGCTCTGCGGCCCTGGCACGCAACTCTAGACCGTCTCTATCCGTCCAAAGGCCTATGCATCACCTGCGATTCGCCTTCCGCGGCTTCCGGCGCCAACCCCTCTTTGCGCTGGTGGCCATCACGACGATGGCGCTCGGGGTCGGCGCCAACACGGCCATCTTCAGCGTGCTGCACCGTGTCCTGCTGCGACCCCTCCCGTACGCGGAGGCCGATCGTCTCGTCTTCGTGTGGAACAGCTACCCGCTGGGTGGTTTGCCGCAGGCAAGCGTGTCGATTCCCGACTATCTGGATCGTCGCACCGACGCGCCGGCGGTCGAGGACGCGACGCTGTTCACGCGACGGAGCGTGAGCGTGTCAGACGGGGGCCAGCCGGAGCAGCTCCGCGCACTGCGCGTCACGCCGTCGTTTTTCTCGACCCTTGGGCGGGCACCGATGCTGGGCCGCGGGTTCGCCGAGGCCGATGCGACGCCCGACGCCGATCGGTTCGTGATTCTCTCGCATTCGCTCTGGCGTTCGCGTTTCGGCGCCGACCCGGCCATCGTCGGCCGCGTGCTTCAGATCGACGCCGTGGCCCACGAGGTCGTCGGCGTGCTGGCTGAAGACTTCGCCGTCCCGGCTCGCGACATCGCGCTCCTGGTGCCGTTTTCGTTCACCGCGACCGATCGGTCGGACCAGTCGCGGGGTAACGAGTTCAGCGCGATGATCGCGCGCCTCCGACCCGGGGCCACGCGAGACCAATTTGAGTCGCAGATGGCCACGATCGTCGCGCGTAACCTCGAACGGCTTCCCCAGCGGCGGGCCTTCGTCGAACGCAGCGGCTTCCGCGGGATGTCGGTGCCCATCCGTGACGAGCTCGTGGGAGACGTGCGCACGCCGCTCCTCGTCCTTCAAACGGGTGTCGTGCTGGTGCTGCTCATCGTCTGCGCCAACATCGCCAATCTCCTGCTCATGCGGGCGACGGGGCGTCACCGCGAAGTGGCGGTGCGCATCGCCGTCGGAGCAGGGCGTCGCGACGTCGTGCGGCAGATGCTCATCGAGGGGCTCATGCTGTCGACGGTCGGCGCCGGCCTCGGGTTGCTGCTGAGCGTGGCTGGCGTGCAGGGGCTCGTGGCGCTCGTCGGCGAGCGCCTTCCGGCTCTCGGCGGCGCTCCGCTCAACCTTCAGGTGGTGGCGTTCGCGGGCCTGCTGGCCCTGTTGACGGGCATCGTCTTTGGCCTCGTGCCGGCCTCTGCCGCCTTTGGCGCCGACGTACAGGCGGGCCTGAAGGACAGCGCGCGTTCCTCGGCGGGCCGACACGCGAGCTGGACGCGCCCGAGCCTCGTCGTGGCCGAAGTGGCGCTCGCCGTGATGCTGCTCGTCGGGGCGGGACTCATGGTGAAGAGCTTTTCCGGTCTGCAGCGTGTCGATCCCGGGTTTTCGGCGGACCACGTGCTGACGGCTCAGCTCTCGCTGCCCGCCGTGAGCTACCCCGACGCCGCCGCGCGACGCGCATTCTGGGATCGCCTCGTGACCCAGACCGCGGCGATTCCCGGTGTCACTGCGGTCGGTCTGACGAGCAACGTGCCCTTCAACGGGATGGTGTCGTCTGGTTCGTACAACATCGTGGGTTATCAGCCCGGGCCGACCGAGTCGGGCCCTCACGGCCGGCAGGAAGTGGTCGGCGGAGACTATTTTCGAGCGATGCAGATCCCGCTGGTGCGGGGGCGGTTCTTCGACGCCACGGACGGTCCGGACGGCCCTCCGGTCGTCATCATCGATCAGTATCTCGTCGATCGCTATTTCCAGGATCGGGATCCCATCGGACAGCAGATCCGCCGCGGCGGCCCGTCCTCGCCCGCCTTCACGATTGTCGGCGTCGTCGGCACGATCAACAGCATCGACTTGAGCGAGCCGGTCACGAAGGAGCGACTCTACTACCCTGTCGCCCAGGCACCTCAGCGCAGCATGGCGGTGGTGCTGAAGACCACGCTCGAGCCGGCGTCGCTCGGCGCGGATCTGCGCCGCGCCGTCGGCGCGGTCGATGTCGCGCAGCCCGTTGCCGACCTGCGAACGATGGACCAATGGATCGGGGGATCGCTGCAGACCCGTCGCGCGCCGACGCTGCTCCTGACGCTGTTCGGCGCCCTGGCGCTCGTCTTGGCGGCCATTGGAATCTATGGGGTGGTGGCGTTCGGCGTTCAGCAGCGGACCCGCGAGTTCGGCATTCGCCAGGCCCTTGGTGCCGATCGCCAGTCGCTCTCGGCCTGGTGCTGAAACAGGGCGTGCGACTCGCGGTGATCGGCGTCGTGGCGGGTCTGGCCCTGGCGCTGGCGCTGACGCGTTTCATCGAAAGCCAGCTCGTCGGCGTGAGCGCACGCGACGGAACAGTGTTTGCCGGCGTCGCGGTGGTGCTCCTGCTGACAGCGGTCGTCGCGTGCTACCTGCCGGCCCGCGCATCAACACGCGTCGACCCGGCCGTGGCGCTTCGTCAGGCGTGACTGCGGCTACTGTCCACTAGCGAAGCTCCGCCTCAAACCCGCGAGAAGGGACGCGCCGGCTCCGCTTCGCTAGTGTCCCAGTGTGTTGTCTTGCCCCGCCTCCGGCGGGGCGGCCATCTTCTATGGCCAGTCGACGAACTTGCTTCATTCGTTACGCCTGAGACCAAACTGTGGCATCTGTGCCGCGTTTGGTCCCCGTGGGGTCGTCGCTGGCGACGGTGGAGGCCTCAAGCCATAGAAGATGTCTAGCGTTCGTGGGCCCGGGAATGGCGCCTCGGGCCCTCGCTCGATCGGGCGTGGTATGGTGACCGGGTTGACCGCTCACAGGAGTCCCCGATGGTCTTGACCAGGTCCGAGCTCATTTCTTCCCTCAAGCACGAAGTCCGCATCTTCCTCCATCTGGCGACCAAGATCGACCGCGCCAAGCTCGATTACCGTCCGACACCGAAGCAGCGCAGCACGCTCGAACTCGTGCAGTACCTGACCATCATGGGACCCGGGCTCATTCAGGCGGCCAAGGCCGGCGCGTTCGATCCGGCCGCGTGGACGGCGGCCGAGAAGGCCGCCGCCGCTCGTGATCTCGATCAGTCGGTGGCCGCCATCGCCGACCACCGTGACGGCTACGAGACGCTGCTCGGCGACATGTCGGACGCCGATTTCCGCCAGGAAATCGACATGTTCGGCGAGAAGACTTCGCGCGGGGCCTTCATCACCACGTCGGTACTCGGCGGGTGCGCGGCCTACCGCATGCAGCTCTTTCTCTACCTCAAGGCCTGCGGCCGTGAGGAGCTGAACACGATGAATCTCTGGATGGGCGTCGACGCGCCGCCGCCCGCGTAGGACGGCTCGCAGTTCCCGGGGTCACAAGCGCAACCATCCGGCTCCGGCCTCGCCTTGCCTTGCCTTGCCTTGCCTTGCCGACGACGTCGCCTCTGCGAAATCCGGTCTCGCGAATTAACTTTGTATTGCAAAGTAATTTGATGTATAAGCCTGGGAGCGTTGAACGATGCGACCCAGATGTCGTCCCACCGCCGCCTCCGCGTCAAGCTGATCCTTCCCGCCCTGACGGAGGCCACAAGCCCCTACTGGCGGCCCGTCAAGTACTCATTGTTCCCGCCACTCGGCCTGGCCACCCTCGCCGCCTATCTCCACCCCGAAGACGAAGCCACGCTGGTCGACGAGCACGTCGAGCGGCTCGACAGCGACGACCGCCCCGCCCTCGTCGCCATCCAGGTCTACATCACCAACGCCAGGCGCGCCTACGCCATCGCCGATGCCTACCGCGCCAAGGGCGTCTTCGTCGTGCTCGGCGGCCTCCACGTCACCTCGTTGCCGGAGGAAGCCGCCAGACACGCCGACACGATCGTCCTCGGTCCCGCGGAGCAGACCTTCCCTCGGTTCCTGGACGACTTCCGCAGAGGCCAGCCGCTGCCACTCTACGCGTCCACCACCGGCCGCACGCTGGAACGGCTTCCGCCCATCCGCCGCGATCTCATCAAACGCCGCGCGTACCTGGTGCCCAATTCCATCGTCGTGACGCGCGGGTGCCCGCAGCATTGCGACTTCTGCTACAAGGACGCCTTCTTCGAAGGCGGTCGTTCCTTCTACACCCAACGGGTAGACGACGCGCTGGCCGAGATTGCCCGGCTGCCGGGCCGCCATCTCTACTTCCTCGACGATCACCTGTTCGGCGACGCTCGCTTCGCCCGCGCCCTGTTCGACGGCATGCGCGGCATGGGACGCCTCTTCCAGGGCGCCGCCACCGTTGATTCCGTCCTTCGCGGCAACGTCGTCGAACTCGCGGCAGACGCCGGGCTCCGCAGCCTGTTCGTCGGCTTCGAGACGCTCTCGCCCGGCAATCTCGCCGGCAGCAACAAGCGCCAGAACCTTGGCCGCGATTACGCGGCTGTCGCCCGCCGGCTGCACGACCTCGGCATCATGATCAACGGCAGCTTCGTCTTCGGCATGGACGACGATGACGAGGATGTGTTCAAACGGACGGTGGACTGGGCCGTCGAGCACGGGATCACGACCGCGACGTTCCACATCCAGACCCCGTACCCTGGCACGCGCCTCTACGCCCGCATGGAAGCCTCCGCCCGCCTGCTCACCCGTGACTGGGATCTCTACGACACGCGCCACGTCGTCTACCGGCCGGCCCGGCTCACGCCCGGGGCGTTGAAGCGCGGCTACGACTGGGCCTATCGCGAGTTCTACCGTTGGTCGTCGATCGCGCGTGCGTCGCGGTCGCATGATTCGTTGAAGCACACGGCCAAGCACTTCTTCTATGCGGCCGGGTGGAAGAAGTTCGAGCCGCTCTGGGACGTCGTGATCCGCGCGAAACAGCTCTCGATGATGACGCCGCTGCTCGAGGGCGTGCTGTCGAAGGTCACAGGCCGGCGTGACGAGACGGCGACGACGGAGCCAGGCTGGACGCCGAGCCGCTGACGCGGACTGTCCTCGGGGGTCGCGGGGCCTCGCTCGGGCTTCATAATGGAGCCGATGAATGCGGACATGGAATACACGCCCGCCGAGATGCGCGCCATGGCGGATGCCGTCGTCTCGCGGTGTATCGACCACATCGCCAGCCTGCCGTCGCAGCCGAGCTCCGGCGACGTCGCCGCCGAGGACCTATGCCGATCGATGCGGGAGGGCCCGCCCGAGTCGGGGAGCGCGCTCGAACCGCTCCTCGATGCGCTGTTCCACGAGTACATCCCCCGCTCGTTCACGACGCCAGGGGCCGGTTATCTCGCCTACATTCCAGGGGGCGGTACCTACCCGACGGCACTGGCGGACTTCATCGCCGACACGACGAATCGATACAGCGGCGTGTGGCAGGCGGCACCGGCCCTTGTGCAGCTCGAGGCGAACGCCCTCGACTGGCTGAGGGCGTGGATGGAGTTTCCGGAGCAGGCCCGCGGTCTGTTCACGACGGGCGGGTCCGGCGCCATCTTCAACGCCGTCCTTTGCGCGCGCGAGCGCCATCTTGGCCCCGACATCCGGCGCGGCGTGCTCTACACCTCGGACCAGGCCCATCACTCCGTGCTGAAAGCGGCCAAAATGGCGGGGATCATGCCAGATCGCGTACGCGCCATCGAGTGCGACGACGCGTTCCGGCTGCCGCTTGCGCCCCTGGCCGCGGCGATCGCACGGGACCGCGCGGCGGGCTTGACGCCCTTCGCCGTCGTCTCGAGTGCGGGGACGACCAACACGGGCGCCGTGGATCCCCTGGACCAGCTGGCGGACCTCTGCGCAGCCGAACGCCTCTGGCATCACATCGACGGCGCGTACGGCGCGTTCTTCTATCTCTGTGACGACGGCCGGCGAGTGCTCCGCGGGCTGTCCCGCGCCGACTCGCTGACGCTCGATCCGCACAAGGGCATGTTCCTGCCGTACGGCACCGGGGCCCTGCTGGTGCGCGACGGCGCGGCGCTCAGGGCCGCGCACGAAGCCACCGCCGACTACCTGCCGGCGATGCCGCCTCCCGGCACGTTCTACGATCCAAGTCAGCATGGCCCGGATCTCTCGCGGGGGTTTCCGGGACTCCGCGTGTGGCTGACCGTCAAGCTGTACGGCACCGCGGCGTTCCGGGCAGCCATCGCCGAAAAGCGCTCGTTGACCCTCGAGGCGTTCGATCGCGTCCGTCGCATTCCCGGCATCGTGATCGACGCGCCTCCCGAACTATCGCTGTTTGCCTTTCACCTGACATGGCCCGGCGCGTCCCGGACAGAGGAGGACGCGGCCACCAGGACGCTGATGGCGCGCACAACCGCGCGCGGGCGTGTGATGATCACCGGCGCAGTCGCCCGAGGTCGGTATGTCGGCCGGGTCTGCGTGCTCAGCTTCCGCACGCACGCCTCGCATATCGACGCGCTCGTCGACGACCTGGCGGCGGTGGCCGGCGAGATCGTGCCGATCGCCAGCGCATAGCGCTCGCGAGGCTCCACCCGCGAGCGACCTCCTTGCGGCGTCTGGCTATACTGAGGCCTCGAGGCCGTCGCCATGACACGACCATCCGAAAACTGCGGGCTCTCGTCTGCTGCCTTCGCTCGAATCCTCCCACTCTTACTCCTCTGTCTGGCCGTGCCGGGCGTTGCGGCCAGCCAGGCGCCGCCGCAGGCCGATCCGTTCGAGCGCGTGAGCATCCTCCTCGGGAGCTGGGAAGGCACCTCGGACGGACAGCCGGGCAAAGGGATCGTCCGGCGCGAGTACGCGCGCGCGCTGAACGGCCGCTTCATCCGCGTCCGCAACCGAAGCGAGTACCCCGCACAGGAGAAGAACCCGAAGGGCGAGATTCACGACGACGAGGGGTTCATCAGTTTCGATCGCGGACGCAAGAAACTGGTCCTGCGCCAGTTTCACGTCGAAGGCTTCGTCAACCAGTACGTGGAGGACGCGGACTCATCGCCCGGTCGGTTTGTCTTCACGACCGAGTCGATTGAGAACATCCCCCCAGGATGGCGGGCACGAGAGACGTACGTGGTGCACAGCCAGGATGAAGTGGAAGAGGTGTTCGAGCTTGCCGAGAGCGGCAAGCCCTTCGAGGTGTATTCCCGCACTCGGCTCCGGCGGCAGAAGTAAAGCGCCAGCTCACCGGCCACCGTGAGCCTCCCGGCCGACTTCCCGCACATTGCGGAATAGAGGCCAGATGCGCCCCGGTGCGCATCCCACGGCCGGGAGGAGCGACACCATGAGCGGGTCGAGTGGCCACATTCGCGTCAATACGGGAGTGCTCGCGTCGGCCGAAAAGCAACTGTTGATCTGGATCGCCCGGCGCCTGCCGGATTGGGTCAACGCCGACCATCTGACCTTGCTGGCGCTCGCCTCGATGGCCGGAGCCGGTGTCGCGTTCTGGTGCTCGCGGCTATGGCGCCCGTCGCTGGCGTTCGTCGTCGTCGCGCTGGCGCTCAACTGGTTCGGCGACAGCCTCGACGGGACCGTGGCGCGCGTGCGCAAGCATGAGCGCCCGCGCTACGGCTTCTACGTGGACCACGTGCTCGATCTCGTGGGCCTCACGCTGCTCGTGGGCGGCATGACGCTGTCGAGGTTCATGAGCCCGATGGTGGGCCTGACGTTCCTGGTCGCCTACCTCCTCGTCTCGGCTGAAGTGTTCCTGGCCACGGCCGTCAACGGCAAGTTCCGGATGTCGTTCTTGAGCGTGGGCCCGACGGAACTGCGCATTCTCCTGGCAGCGGGCACGCTGGCGCTCTTCGTCCAGCCGACCGTCTCGCCGTTCGGGTTCGGACCCTTCCTTCTCTTCGACGTTGCCTTCGGAGTCGCCACGGTGGGTCTGGTCGTCGCGCTGGTGACGTCGGCGACCCGGACCACTGCAGAACTCTATCGGGCAGAGCCTCTTCCGGCACATCCCAAGGGCGAACGGGCATGACTCGTCCACGCGTGCGCCGGACGACGATGGCCGTCGTCATGGCGATCGTGACGGCGGGTGTCGAGGTCTTCGCCGTCACGCTTCAGCCCCAGACGCTCCGCGCGTGGAACGCCTACGTCGAGGCCACCGAGGCGCGGATTGCCCACGAGCTCGGAGCGAGCGGGGTCTTCCTGGGAATGGACTTCACGCCCGACAGTGCGATCACCCGCGCGTCTGTCGTCCAGGGCACGATGCCGATCGAGAAGTTGAAGGCGCGGGACCGTCTCGGTCGAGCGCTCACGATCCCGGCCGGGTTGGTCCAGCACTGGCGCGGATCGGTGCTCGTGCCCGGGACGGCGCTCGGCGCACTGCTCAACCGGCTTCAGCACCCCGAGGACGCTCCGCTGCAACAGGACGTACTCTCCCTGAAGGTCCGCTCGCGGCGGGCAAACCGGCTGGAGCTGGGCATTCGCATGACCTATCGCCGGATCGTGACGGTCACCTACGACACGGTGCACGCGGTCGAGTACGAGCACCATGGGCCCTTTCGGGCCTCGAGCCGCAGCGTCGGCAGCCACATCGTCGAGATCGACGACGCGGGGACACCTGCTGAGCGGCCGGCGCCCGGCGGAGAGGACCGAGGGTTTCTGTGGCGCATGAACTCCTATTGGCGCTACGAGCAGGTGGCCGAGGGCGTGGTGGTCGAACTCGAGTCGTTGACCTTGAGTCGCGCCGTTCCGCTGGGCCTGGGGTTGATCGTCGAACCGATCGTCGATCGGCTGGCGAGAGAGGCCATGGACCGGACGCTGGAGCATCTCCGCCGCACGTATGCGCGGCGAGGCGCGTGAGTCGGGACGTTTGGCAATCGCGATCGGGGCCACGGCCGGACGTATACTCTCTTCCGCGAGGTCAGCCGTGAACGACCAGGCGGTGCCCGACGGGAGATCCTTCGAGGGTGTCGCGCCGCCCGGCGCGAGCACCGGCCCCGAGCAAGAGCGCTCCGTGAGGAATACCCTCGCCGTCCTGGGCTCGACGCTGCTGATCGCCGTGGCCGCGCTGCCGGCCCCGCAGACGTCACACGCCGCCGGCCTTGCTGGCGAGTCGGGTCCGGTGATGGTCGCGGCCGGAGCCGGCATCCTGGCCGCCGGAGCGCCGCCGGATCGCCAGGCAGTGGCAGCGGCGCCATACTCGGCGCGGCGCGAGGGCGACGTCGTTCGGTTGCACGACTCGCGCCATCAGACCGGGGTGGCGATTGCGACCTCCGTCGGCAACATCGCCTTCGAGCTGACGGTCAAGGGACACAGCATCCTTCGCTGGCCGTACGCCTCGGTGGAGGACTTCAAATCGCGCCCGGCCCTGAGCGGGATTCCCTTCGTCGGACCGTGGGCCAATCGTCTTGACGAGCCGGCCTTCTACGCCAATGGCAGGAAGTACGCACTCGACATGGACCTAGGCAACGTGCGCGGTGGTGCGATTCCGATCCACGGTTTCCTCTCTACGACCGACCGCTGGCAGATCATCGACCTTCAGGCGGACGCCACCGCGGCATGGCTGACGAGCCGACTCGAGTTCCACCGGGAACCGACCTGGATCGCCCAGTGGCCCTTCGCTCACATCGTCGAGATGACCTACCGGCTGCAGGGCGGCGTGCTCGAGGTGCAGACGACCATCCGGAACCTGTCGAGCGAGCCGATGCCGGTCGCCATCGGCTACCATCCGTACTTCACGCTCACCGATTCCCCCCGCGACCAGTGGACGCTCGCCGTGGCCGCGCGCACCCGCTGGCCCCTGGCGCCCACCAAACTGCCGACGGGAGAGACGGAACCGATCGAGCGACTCTTCCCGAACCCGCGGTCCATCGCGCTCGACGACTACAACCTCGACGACGTGTTCAGCGACCTGGTGCGCGATGCAGAGGGTCGTTCGACGATGTCGGTGGCCGGCAGGTCTCAGCGGGTCGAGGTGATCATGGGCCCGCGCTTCCGGTCGGTGGTCGTCTGGGCGCCGCATCCGGCCGACAGGGGCCGCGGCAGCCAGGGTCTCTCGCCCAGCGGTCAGGCCGCGCGCGGCGGGACCGCGCAGGACCGCAACTTCATCTGCATCGAGCCGATGGCCGGGATCACCAACGGCATCAACCTCGCCCACAAGGGCGTGTACCGCGATCTACAGAGCGTGCCGGCGGGCGGCACGTGGCGCGAGAGTTTCTGGGTGAAGCCGAGCGGCTTCTGAACAACGGGGCCGGCCGCGAGGCGCCGGCGCGCTCTTTCAGCGCGGGGCATCGGATCGGCTGACGCATTCCGCATCGGACGCACCGGCTCGTCAGCGCCACAGGAGCCGCGTCACCGGTCTCGTGACCGTCTGGCTGCCGCTGAATCCCCCGACCGTCCACCACGCCCCGCCGCCGTGTACGAGCCCACGATGATCCTCGTGGGCGTCGCGAAGGAGGGGCCTGCGATCCACGTGTCACCGGTCACGTCATAGATCCAGGTCGTCGCCGCCGGCTCCGACGGCCGGCCGTCGTACCCCACCCCGTTGTAGTTGTACGGGTTCATCGTCCCGCCGGCGATCATGACGCCGGTCACATCGCCGGCCGTCACGGGACCGCCGCCGCACGGTAGCGTGGCGCGCCCGGATGGGGAGAGATCTGTCGCCAGGCAATCCGGGTGGGTGTGGATGGAGCGATGTCGCCGCGCCAGCATTCCGCTGACGGCGCGTACTTTGGTGTCTTCGGCGCCTGCACCTTCGCACCGCCGCAATAGACGATGACGTCGCCGGTAACGCCCCCGGCGTGTCCGAAGACGGGCGTGCCGGGGATGGGTGTCGCGGCGATCCCTCGATCGGCGGCCGGATCGTAGGCCTGGACGTTCGCCACGTTGTCGGACATCGACCATCCGCTGACCAGGAAGATGAGCCGACTGCGCCAGACGCCTGACACGGTGTCGTCGACGGGCACGGGCATCGGCGCGCCGCTCGTGTAACGGCGCTCCCGGACGTCGTAGATATCCACGGCGGGGCTCGTGGTTTCGCGGCCGTCGGCGGCCACGGCGTACCCGCCAAAGACATGGACGCGATCGT
>JBQTIE010000114.1:0-24792 GCA_052389315.1 Acidobacteriota bacterium | reverse complement strand
ATGACGTCGCACGGCAATCGGACGTCGCCGGTGTTGCGGGGCAAGTGGGTGCTCGAAGTGCTGCTCGGCAGTCCCCCGCCGCCCCCGCCGCCGGACGTGCCCGACCTCGAGCAGACAGGCGAAGCCGTAGGCGGGCGGTTCCGCTCCGTCGCCGAGCAGCTCGCCTTGCATCGGGCGAGCCCGCAGTGCAGCTCGTGCCACAACGTGATCGACCCGATCGGGCTGGCGCTCGACAACTTCGACGTCGACGGGTCGTGGCGTATCAAGGATCGCGGCGTGGCCGTCGATTCACGGGGTGAGCTCTACGACGGCACTCGGCTCGCGGGTGTGGCCGACCTGCGCGCCGCGATCGTGGCGCGATCGGACGTCGTGATCACGCATTTCACCGAGATGCTCATGGCCTATGCGCTCGGCCGACGCGTCGAGCACGCCGACATGCCGGCCATCCGGCGCATCGTCCGCGAGGCCGAGCCTGGCGGATACCGGCTGTCCTCGTTGATCCTGGGCGTGACGAAGAGCGCGGCGTTCGGCGGCGCACTGGCTCAGGACGGGACGGCGGCGCGTCAGACCGCCAATGAGCGGACACGCTGAGCGAGACGGACGAGGGAGACGCGGAACCCAGACGAGCACCAACGCAGGAGACGAACCGATGTTCCTGACCCAGAAGCACATCTCGCGGCGAGCGGCCCTGAGGGGCGTGGGGGCCACCATCGCCTTGCCGCTGCTCGATGCGATGATTCCCGCACGGACGGTTTATGCCAGGACCGGCGCGGCGCGCGTCGCGAGCCGCGCCCGGCTGGTGTGCATGGAGCAGGTGCACGGCGCAGCCGGCTGCAGCGAGTACGGCATGGCGCAGCACTTGTGGAGCCCGGCGGCCACCGGGCGTGACTTCGATCTCCGGCCGGGCAGTCTCAGCTCGCTCGAGCCGTTCCGCGACCACCTGACGATCGTCAGCAACACCGACGCCCGTATGGCCGAGGCCTCGACGGCCGCCGAGGTGGGCGGCGACCACTTCCGCTCGAGCGCGGTCATGTACACGCACGCGCGTCCGAAGCTGACGGAAGGATCGGACGTGCGCGTCGGCCCGTCGATGGATCAGCTCTACGTCCAGAGGTTCGGCCAGGACACGCCGGTGCCGTCGATGCAGATCAGCATCGAGCCGGTCGATCAGTCCGGCGGCTGCGCCTATGGCTACGCATGCGTCTACACGGACACGATCAGCTGGGCCACGGCCGAGCAGCCGCTGCCGATGGTGCGCGACCCGCGCATGGTGTTCGAGCAGCTCTTCGGCGCGGGCGGCACGCCCGAGCAGCGCGCACGTCGCCGCGCGACCGACCGCAGCATCCTCGACATGCTCGCCGGTCAGATGGCGGCGCTGCGCCGGACGCTCGGGCCGGCCGACCAGCAGCGGCTCGACCAGTACGCCGGCAACATCCGCGAGATCGAGCAGCGCATCCAGCGCATCGAGGCGCGCAACCAGAGCGGCGAGGTCCGGGAGCTGCCCGGCGCGCCGGCCGGCGTGCCCGATTCGTTCGAGGAGCACGTCAGGATCATGTTCGACCTGCAGGTGCTGGCGTTCATCTCCGACACGACGCGCGTGTTCTCATTCAAGATGGGGCGCGACGGCTCCGGCCGCGTGTACCCCGGGACCGGCGTCGACACGGGCTTCCACGACGCCTCGCACCACGGCACGACCGAGGAGCGCATCAAGCGGTTCGGCGAGATCAACAAGTACCACGTGTCGATGCTGCCGTATTTCCTGGAGAATCTGCAGGCGACGACCGAGGCCGGCGAGACGCTGCTCGACAAGACCCTGATCCTGTATGGGTCGCCGATGGCCAACGGCAACAACCACAATCACCGCAACTGCCCGCTGATCCTCCTCGGCCGGGGCGGTGGCGTGGCCGACGGCGGGCTCCACGTGAAGGCCCCGAGCGGCACGCCGATGGCCAACGTCATGCTGACGCTGATGCACCGGCTCGGCCTCGACGATCTGACGAGCTTCGGCGACAGCACGGGCGAGTTCTCGTTCGCGATGCCGAGCCAGACGACCGCCGGCGCATAGCGGGGCAAGAAGGGACAGGGGCCTGCCCCCTTCGGGGCGGCGGAGAGGGCAGGGCGAGAGGGGCAACGGTTCGGGCTGGAGGCTGTCATGCGCACTCGTGCTCACACTACCGGATGCATCACGCTGCTGGCGCTCGTGCTGGCCGCGATCGCCACCTGGCAGGTCCGCGCCATGGCTGCCGCCTCCCCGGTGGCCGACGCCGCGCAGCGCCGCGACCTCTCAACGGTGCGCGCGCTCGTGCGCGATGGCGCGGACGTCAACGCGCCGCAGGGCGACGGCATGACGCCGCTCCACTGGAGCGCCCTCAACGCCGACCTCGACCTGATGAACGTGCTGCTGCTAGCCGGCGCCACGCCGGAGTTGGTGACGCGCGTCGGCGGCTACACGGCGCTGCACCTGGCCGCGTCGCGCGGACACGGTGCCGCCGTGTCGCGGCTGCTCGCGGCCGGCAGCGCGCCGGGAACCTTCACCACGACGGGCGCACAGGCCCTCCACCTCGCGGCCCAGGCCGGCAGCGCCGAGGCCGTGACGGCACTCCTCGACCGCGGGGCCGAGATCAACGCCGCGGACAAGACGCACGGTCGAACGCCCCTGGTCTTTGCCGCCTCGCGAAATCGGCTCGAGGCCATGCGAGTGCTCGTCGCGCGAGGCGCCGATCTGCGACGCGCGACGACCGTCATCGACTACCGCGAGCGCCAGCGCGCCGACACGACGGCGCGTCAGACGCGCGAGCGCGTCGCCGCCGCGGCCGCGGGCCGTGCGGTGCGCAGCCCGGATATCGGCGCCTTCAACGACCCGCCGCAAACCGCGGCCGCGCTGGCCGCCGAGCCGGGCGCTCGTGGCGGTGGCCAGGGCGGCGCGGCGGCGGCGGCCGACCCCGACGATCCGCGCCCGGGGCGCGGAGGCGTGCCCGGGGGACCGCGGCCGGTGTCGGACATCGAGCAGATCGGTGCGCAGGGCGGGTTCACGGCGCTTCACTATGCCGCCCGCGAGGGCTTCGCCGACGCCGCGACGCTGCTGCTCGATGCCGGCCTCGACGTCAATACGCCCAGCACGGGCGATCGCTCGAGCCCGCTGCTCGTCGCCGTCATCAACGGACAGTTCGACCTCGGGTTGTCGCTCCTTCGGCGCGGCGCCGACTCGAATCTCGCCAGCGACGATGGCGCGGCGCCGATCTTTGCGGTGCTGAACAACCAGTGGGCGTTGCGCACGTGGTACCCGCAGCCGACGGCGGCCGCGCAGCAGCAGGTCTCGCACCTGGAGATGATGGAGGCGCTGCTGAAGGCCGGCGCCGACCCGAATGCGCGGACGCGCTCGCACATCTGGTATGCCGCGTACAACGCCGGACGCATGGGCGTCGACTTCACCGGAGCCACACCGTTCTGGCGTGCCGCCTACGCGCTGGACGTCGACGCGATGCGGCTGCTCGTCCGCTACGGCGCCGACCCGGCGATCCCCACCATGTCGTACGGACCGGTCCGGCGCCCCACCGATGCGTCCGGGCTTCCGCAGACGCCGCCTGGCGGCGGGCATGTCCCGCCGTTTCATGCGGCGAGCGGTGTCGGGTACGGCACATCGCGGGTGGCGCAGCAGCACCGCCACGTGCCCGACGGCTGGATGCCCGCGGCCCAGTACTTCCTCGAGGAGCTGGGCGTGGACGTCAATCAGCGCGACGCGGATGGGTTCACGGCCCTGCACCATGCCGCAGCCCGCGGTGACAACGACATGATCCTGTATCTCACCAAGCGCGGCGCCGACGTGATGGCGGTGAATCGCGCGGGACAGACGACCGTCGACATGGCCAACAGCCCCGAGCAGCGCACGCAGCCCTTCCCGGAGACCATCGCACTGCTCGAACGCATGGGGGCGAAGAACAACCACAACTGCCGCGCCTGCAAGTAGGCGCGGACGCGACGCGGCGTTCGATCGGCGATCGACGGGCTGACACGCGCCCGGCCGGCCCGTTTGCGCTTGGGAGGGAACCCAGTCGCCAACGCGTTGGCCGCATGTCCCGGAGTCTGCCAGGCTGGACGCAACCGCGGGATCTGGCGTCCGTCTACCTCACGAAGAACTCACCGACGAGACACGAGAATCCTGGGACCTGAGGGTCCGCGTTCGCGACGTCCGTTTCTCTGAGCAGGGCGGGCGCCGCGTTCCGCTCATAGACTCTGAGCGTCAGGGTCCGAGGATCGAGCACCCACACGAGATCGACGCCCGCGGCGTGATATTCGGCGATCTTCAGTTCCATCGCACCCCACGGCGTGTCGTCGCTCAAGACTTCGACGACGAGCTCGGCGGGGGTCTCGAGGAATCCCGTGACGCTGGTGTCCGGCGGCAGCCGCTGATACGAAATAAACGCGACATCCGCGCCGCGAACCGTATCAGGGTGCCGGCGAACGATGAAGCCTGTCTCGCCGGTCAGCACCCGACCGAGCCGGTGGGCACGGTTGTGGCTCTCCAGGAGGAAATACGCCCTCCCCGTGACCTCACTATGACGGAGTCCTCCCGGCGACATCGTGATGATCTCTCCGTTCACCAGCTCACAGGGGCCCAGCACGTCGGCAATCCGCGCGAACTCCTCAGCGCGCAGCAGGGTGGATGTTCGCATTTGGTGCCTCAATTATACGAGGTTGGCCGACCGGCGAAGGCGCCGACTACTGCTTGGTGCCCTCGCGGACCACCTGGTCACATCCTGTCGGCGGCGGGCCGTACCGTCGGATGCCCGCCAACTCCCTCCGGAATCGCGGCGCCGCGCGGCACACGGCGGTCAGGTTGTGAACCGACGTTGACACCACGGCATGGATCGTCAGTCGCGACCAGTGAGTGGTATATTCTCACGCGGCCGGAGGGCGTTCCTTAACGAAAGGGGACGATGGAAGGTCGGGTCCTTTCCCACTATCGCGTGCTGAATCAAGTCGGCGCCGGCGGGATGGGCTTCGTCTATCGAGCGGAGGATAGACGACTCAAACGCACCGTGGCGCTCAAGTTTCTCCCCGCCGATCTGCTGCGCGACGCGGACGCACGAGAGCGATTCGAGCAGGAAGCACAAGCGGCCTCCCGGCTCGATCACCCGAACATCTGCACCATTTACGAGTAGGACTCGACGCCCGAGGGCGGCGCCTTCATTGCCATGGCGTACTGCGATGGACTGGTATGAAGCCGCGGCGTACGCCGAGTTCGCGGGCAAAAGTCTGCCGACGGTCTATCATTGGCGGCACGCCGCGGGTCTGTTCCAGGCGGCCCACATCGCCCCATTTTGTACCCGTTGTGGAACCGCATAACGGTCTGGCGCGCGGAGCGCGCCAAGAAGACAATTCGAACCAGCCAAGGGCTTCCGGGCGAAGGGGATATCAAGGGCAGCCCTTGGCTGGTTCGATCGCTATCTCGGACCCGTCGCTCCGCCGCCCTAGTCACAAGGCTGGCCTGGCCCCCGCCAGGCGACCCGTCTCGAATGACGCCATTGCCACACGGAGGCTGAGGTGGTCGCACACAGACGCCTGATCGGGCGGTCTGAGGCAGGGCCCCGTGAGACCTGGCCCTTTCCGGATTGATCCGAGTCGTCGAAGAACGGGGGCCACGTGGCCCCGTTCGCAGAGCGGTTACTGCTTCCGATAACTGCTCACCGGAGGGAGGCGGGCGCCGGTGCCGCCTGGGGGCGCCGGGCCGGCCACCACCGGCAGCCGCAGCGTCCCGATGCCATCGATGCTGGCTTCAATCACCTCGCCCGGCTTCAGGAACCGGTTACCGGTACGAGTCGCCGCCGAACCCGCGGCGGTGCCCCCGGACGTGCCGTTGTTGATCACGTCGCCGGGAAACAGCGTGACGATGGACGAGGCGTACTCGACCAGCTCCCACAGGGAGTGGATCATGTCGCCCGCGCGCGCCTCCTGGAGCAGCTTGCCATCCACGCTCAGCGTCTGGCGAAGGTTCTTCATGGGATCGCCGTAGAACTCCTTCGGCACGATCCACGGACCCTGCGGCGCGAACGTGTCGTGTCCTTTGCCGACGAACCAGTCGGAACCCGAGCCGAACCCGCCCGGGGGCCGGCCCCCGCGGTCCGACACATCGACCGTCACCATGTAGCCGAACACGTGATGCTCTGCGCTGTTGGCATCGACGTACTTCGCCGTGCGGCCGATGACGGCGCCGAGCTCGACCTCCCAGTCGATGCGATCGCGGCCATGCGGGATGACGACGTGGTCGCCGTGGCCCACCACCGCGCCCTGCCCCGGCTTCAGGAACAGGTACGGGACGCCGCGTTGTTCACGACGCTGCCGCCTCGCCGCCGCCTGCTCCTCCGCTGTGCCGGCCTCATTGACGTGGCTGTAGAAATTCACGGCCGCGTTCAGGATCTTGCCCGGATGGAGAATCGGCGCCATCGTCTTGACGGCTTTGAGATCGTGCACGAACTCCGGACGGGTGGCGCCGAGCCGGTTGTTCGCCACTAGGTCGTTGACGATCTCGTACAAGCGGTGCCTCAACCCGTAGTCGTACTGGCCGATGAGCTCCAGCATGTCTCTCGGCGCGGCCACGGTCACATACGCCGGATTGGCCTGCAGCGCACGGTTGGCCAGTTCGATGTCCACAACGAGGCTGTCGCGCAAGACGAGGGCCACCCGCGGGACGCCGCGGATGGCGAAGGTGCCGACCTTGAACGGCTCCGCGGGTTTGGTCGCCCAGCCCGTCTGGGCGGAGAGGGACATGGGTCCCCACGCCAGCAGCAAGATGAACACAGTGATCAGTCGCATACAGCCCTCCTCGAGATGCGTGCGAGGTTTCTAGCTGGGGAGGCCGAGGATGTCAAGCGAGATTCGCGCTCGTCCTCTGATCGGCGATCGATCAACCCGCGCCGCCGGGCACGACGAATGCGCACGCTGTCGCCGACGACGCCGAACACTACTGCGATCTTGGGGTGAGCTCTGGGGCGAGGGCTCCGCACGGCTACACGACGCGCTTGGCCAGGTGTCCGCCCAGGTGCATCGTCATGTCGTAGACCGACGCGCCGCACGCCGCCGACACGTCCTCCGGGCGTGACCCGGATTCCCAATCGAAGCACGTCACGATATCGCCCGGCTGGACGGAGGTCTCCCGTCCGAGGTTCACGATGGTGTGGCTGGCTGACACGGACGCGACGACGGGGAAGGCACGCCCGCCGATCTTCACCGTGGCGCCCTTGGCCGCCGCCCGCGGCCATCCGTCGGCGTGGCCCACGGGTACGGTGGCCACCCACGTCGGTTCGGTGGCCATGAACGCGCGGTTGTAGCCGGCGCTCGAGCCCGCCTCGAGTTTCTTCACATAGGCCACACGGGCGCGAAGCGCCACCGCGGGCCGCAGGTCGAGCGTACCCGCGGTGCGGAAGGCCTGTTCGGGATACACGCCCCAGAGCGCCATCCCCGGCCGCACCATGTCGAGCCTGACGTCGGGGTGCTGGAAGAACGTGTATGTGGAGGCGGCGTGACGACGGCCGATCGGGACGCGGTCAGCGGCCAGCCTGCCGGTCAGCGCTTCGAAGCGCCGGAGCTGCTCGCGGTCGAATTCGAGATCTTCGGTGAACCCCATCATCACGCCGTCGATGCGCACGCCCTTGCGCCCCGCCAGGTCACGGATCAATCGCTCGGCCTCGGTGTAGGGAACGCCCACGCGTCCCATGCCGGTGTCGACTTTGACATGGATCGGGCACGGGCGGCCGTGGGAGGCCGCGGCGCGTTCGAGCGCGTTCCCGACGGGCGTGTACACCATGGGCGTGATGCCTCGCCGGTGCACGTCGGTGAACTCGCTTTCGTGCAGTGGCCCCATGAGCAACACCGGCTTGCGAATACCGGCATCTCGCAGCGCGTGTGCCTCGTGGAGCTTGACCACCGCGAAGCCTGCCACTACGGCAGCGGGTTCCAGGAGCCGTGCCACCGTGGTCACGCCCAGGCCGTAGCCGTTGTTCTTGACGACGGCCAGGATCGGCTGGCCGTTGGCGATGCGGGCCACTTCGCTCACGTTGTGCGCGAGGTTGGCGGCGTTCACCTCGACCCACGGGTCGAACCCCACGGGCGCGGCGGAGGGAGCCGGAACGGACGGCGGCTGGAAGGCGCCGGCTCGCAGCGGCGCCATCGACAACGCGACCGCGGAGGACAGGACCTGACGGCGTGTTGGAAGCATGGCGGAGCGTCTCTTCTTTCCCAGCCGTATGTGTGGCGTGCTGGCGCGCCCATCGCGGCCGGCAGACCGGCACGTGGCCCCCGGCACCGCCATCGATTCTCGCATACACAGGTGTTCAGCCTTGAGATACTCGCGTGTGCTTCACGACGCCGACGGGGCCGCGAAGCGCGCATGACCTTTCGTGATCTTGCCAGCGAACCCACGTCAGGAGTACAGTCGGGCCCCGACACGCGGCGGATACGGGACGTTGGCGGGCTGACGTCCCGGGCGCTGATCGAACTCGCGACGGCTGGCGGTCCCGGCGAGCGCCTGCGATTGACGAACACCGTCGCGCGCCGGGACCAGCGGTGGGCACTCGTGGGTAACACGCCTCGAACCTGACCCGGTAGCCTGGGTGATCATGAGACGCTCTTCAAGGCGCGCGTTCCTGGCCAGCGCGGGGGCTGTTTCCGTCGGCCCACTCATCCTTCGCCGCCGTACTCTTGCGCAGACGCCACCACCCCGCGTCGATGCGGCCACGTTGCGGCAGCGCATCGAGGCCCTCAGCATGTTCGGACGACCGACGGGCGGCACCTTCGCCGACGGGGTCAGCCGGGTGGCCTATTCCGAGGCCGATGTCGCCGGTCGTCGGTGCGTGACTGACCTGATGCGGGCCGCCGGTCTCGAGCCCCGGGTGGACGCCGCCGGCAATCTCTTCGGCCGTCGCAGCGGCACCGACGCGACGCTGCCGCCCATCCTGTTCGGTTCGCACATCGACTCGGTGCCGAACGGCGGCAACTTCGATGGCGATCTCGGATCGCTGGCGTCGCTGGGCGTGCTCGAAGCCCTGTCACGGGCAGGCGTGCGCACCCGGCACCCGTTGGAGATGGTCGTCTGGGCCAGCGAGGAGGGCGTCGCGTTCAACCTCGTGTTGGCCGGGAGTCGCGTCGTCGCGGGTGACCTGCCGTCGGACATGACACAGGTCTGGAACGGGATGACTCGCGCGGAGGCCATCCGCAAGATCGGCGGCGATCCTGGTCGCATCGCGGACGCCGTCCGGCCGCGCAACGCACACCATTGCTACCTCGAACTCCATATCGAGCAGGGCGGTACGCTCGACCGGGAGCAGGTTCCCATCGGTGTGGTCGAGGGCATCGTGGCGATTGACCGCTACGAGGTGACCGTGACGGGGTTTGCGAATCATGCCGGCACGACGGCGATGACGGATCGCCACGACGCCCTGCTGGCCGCTTCACATCTCACCATTGCGGTGCACGAGATCGTGAAGGCGGAGGCGGGGCTGCAGGTCGGCACCATCGGCCGGCTGGAGGTCATCCCGAACGCGCCGAACGTGATTCCTGGCGCGGTCCGGCTGACACTCGAGCTGCGCGACCTTTCGACCGACAAACTCAAGCGACTGGCCGAGCGGATCCGCCTCCGCGCGATGGAAATCGCGTCGCACACGAAGACCCAGATTGAGTTCTCCTCGAGCAATTCCACGGCGCCGGCCTACGCGGCGGATGAGGTGCGGCGAGCCATCGAGCGGGCCGCGGGTCGCCTCGGCCTTGCCAGCCGCGGATTGCCTAGTGGTGCGGTCCACGATGCCCAGATGATGGCGCGACTCTCACCGATGGGGATGGTGTTCGTGCCGAGTCTCGGGGGCGTCAGTCACTCGCCGCGAGAATCGACCACGTGGGAGCACTGCGCGCACGGGGCGGACGTCCTGCTGGGCACCGTGCTCGAGGTGGATCGGGTGTAGAGTGTGTCGGCATGTGGGCGACATCCTCACACCATGACGACAGGCGTGCGCGTTCTCTACATGGACGGAGAGATGCCGTTGGCCGGTATTTTCGCCGGCCACCGTGATTGCGAAGACCAAGTAATCATCCGCTGGCCCCACTGCATGCAGGCCAGTGTTCATCGCAAGGGAGAGACCTGATGAAGAACTCCGGAACGGCGATCGTGTTGTTCGTGTCAGTGTTGACCGCTTTCGGCTGCGATCAGCCGGCGCCGCGGCCTGACACTCAAGCGGACGTATCGGCCATCAACGCAGTACGGGAACGGGAGATTGCGCTGGTGGGTTCGGGCGACGTGGACAAGCTGCTGACCGTCTATACGAGCGACATTGTGATGATGCCGCCGAACGAGCCGGCAGTCGTCGGACAGGAAGCCGTGAGGAGGTGGGCCGACGCCATGTTCGGGCAGATCACGATGTCCGGGAGCTACTCGAGCGCTGATGTCAGCGTATCGGGGGACTGGGCATTCGATCGGTATACCGGTGTGCTCAGGGTCACGCCGAAGGCGGGCGGAGCCACGATCGAGGAGAGAATCAAGGGCATCCACATCATGAAGCGCCAACCGGACGGGACGTGGCTGATCGCGCAAGACATCTGGAACACCGATGCGCCGCCGCCAGGTCCAGCTCCGCCGGCGACGCCGTAAGTCTCGACTCCGCTCTCGCTGGCAGGTGGCGGTCGCCAGGGCCCGCCAAGGAGGCCGCGCAAGATCGACACGTCCTTGTTCATGCCGCCCGAGTAGGCGTGCGAACTCCGATCCGGACGATCCTCGGCAAGAGATGCGTCGTCTGGACCGGGTCGAGCTTCGACCTCGCGGGGCTGCTTGGCGAGCGACCCCAGTCAGCCCTCCAGGCCAACCTCGCGCACGAGGTGCGCGAGGGCGCGCCGGTCCTCGTCGGGCGACCCTTCTTCGCCATCGATAATCACGCGCGACCCGAACCCCAGGATCGTGGCGTGTGGGACAGTGGTCGTTGCGAGCTTGACTTTCGACGCCGTGAGGCCCAGGTGCACGACGCCGGCCGCATGCGCCGCGTCGACGGCGTCGCCTAGCTGCTTCACGATGGGCCGACGGAGAAGAAGCGGGACTGACGATCGAACGGTGGCCGGAGTCAGCGGCCGCCCGGCGACGTACGCGCTCGCGGCGTAGATGTGCCCGTCGCCGGTCAGACCGACGTCGAGCAGCGTCCCGACGGCCGGATGCTCGATGCGAGACAGGGCCGGCTTCCACCGCTGGTAACGTGCCAGTATCGCGTCGGCTTCTTCGCACGCGCGATACACCTTGAGCACGACGAGCCCCGACGCCCTCGTGAGCGCCTGCGCCAGGCACGTCACGCCTCGCGCATCTTCGTCCATCGGCGCCAGGATCCGGTAAGGGGATGGATCGTCGAGTGAGATTGCGCGGTTGAGCAGGCAGACCGGACAGAGTCCCAACGGCGCGGCCCGCGGCGCGAGGACCGTTCCACAACGCGGGCAACGCTGGCCGTTTGTCACGTGGCGCTGACGGCTTTCAAGAGGTAGGCGATCTCCGCGTCGACGTCAGCGGGATCCAACACTGTTTCGGCGATCTCCGCGACCAGCGCGTCCCGAAAGCGGCGACGCAGCCGATGAACCGCGACCTTGACCGCGCCTTCACTCATCCCGAGGGGCTGGCCCAGATCGGCGTACCGCAAGGCCGGGCTGTCACCGGTGAGCAAGCCCTGCAGTCGATCGAACACCGCGGCCTGGCCAGCGGCGGCGTAATCGTCGCGCACCTGCAGGAGGGCCCGCTCGATCAGGATGAGCGCCCATCGGCGATCGAACAATTTCTCCGGAGTCAGGTCGTCGCGCGCCTCCATCTGATACCCGCCCTCGGCGGTCTCGAGTTCCAGCGAGATCGGCGGCTGCACACCGCCTCTCTTCAGTGCTCTGGATCGATCCCGCTCGTTCGACAGAAAGTGGCGCACCGCGGTGCACAAGAACGCACGAAAGCGCCCGCGTGCGGGGTCAGCGCTGCGAAAGTAATGCTTTTCGAGGACGCGCGCGAAGAATTCCTGGGTGAGGTCGGCGCTCTCCTCGGACGGATGGCCCTGGCGGCGAATGAAGCTGTACACGGGGTGCCAATACGTTTCGCACAGGCTGGCAAGCGCTTCTGCCGCCCTGATACCTGTGGGCTGCCCGGCCGCCATCACAAGGCTCCAACGCGTCGTCGCGAAGCGTCCGCCAACCCGTGGCCATGTGTCGTCAGGCATGGAGGCTGTCCGCGAAGTCGTGGAAGAACACGGTGGCCGATCGAGGCCGCAGGCCGGCGTCGAGCGCCAGGGCGCGGGCAAAGAATGCCCCGCATTCCCGCGGAAGGCCGGCAAGCCGCGGATCGGCTGCCCAGTCGCGGGCTGGGCCAAGGCCGCCCAGTTCGAACATGAACGGATGGGTGCCCGTCAGCAGCTCGAAGCCGATGACCGAGAGCGCCCAGACGTCCCAACCCGGATTGGGGTCCTCGCCCCGGAGCGCCTCAGGAGACATGTACAGGGGGGTGCCGAGGAGCATGCCACCCGTGGACTGGGCCGTGATCAGATCGCCATCGCGCGGTGCGAGCAGCTTGGCGAGGCCGAAGTCCAGCACCTTTGCCACGTCGCCGGACGGGCCTGCCACCAAGCAGATATTCTCTGGTTTCAGATCCCGATGCACCATCCGCTGCTCGTGGGCGGCCGCGACCGCCGCCGCGACGTCTCGCAGGATGGCCACGACCCGCCGGGGCTCGAGATGTGGCTCGCCGCGCAACACGTCACGCAACGTGCGGCCCTCGAGCAGCTCCATCACGAGAAACACTCGCGTCCCGGCGATGCCGAAGTCGTGCACCGTGACCACGTTGGGATGGCAGAAGGCCGCCGCCAGGCGCGCCTCCCGCTGAAACCGTTCGATGGCCCCCGGCAGTTCGGCCAGATCCTCGCGCATGAGTTTGGCCGCGACCGGTCGATCGAGCAGCGTGTCGAGCGCGCGGTACACGGTGCCCATCCCTCCTCGACCGAGCCGACGCTCGAGCCTGTATCGATTGGCGAGAACGGGCGGCACCGGGACGGTGGCCAGCTTCGCGCCGTCGTGGCCGCAGCGTTCCACGTCTGAACCGTAGCAGCGGCCGCAGGTCGGGCAGTCGCGAAACCACTCATCGGTCGCCGCGGCGACGGGCTCGTCCCGTGAGAGCCGCTCGGCCACCCTCTCCGCAATCGCCATCAGGAGTTCGGCATCGTCCGGGGTGTACGGCTCCTCGGAGCGCTTGGGCCCGAGGACGAACAGGGCGGGAACGTCGCCGCTGTTTGAGGTGATCGGCACGATCAGATCGATGCCTGCGGTTCGAATGGCCTGTGTGTCCTCGACGGGCAGCTTGCGCGCCAGCCACGCGGTATCGGTCCCGGAGGTCTCCAAAGGCTTGCCGACAAGACGCGCCAGGGCCACAACCTTGTTCCCGGCGTCGAGTTCGCTGGTTGCGGCACTCGCCGTTGGCGCCGCCGCCCTCACGCGGTAACGGCCGCCGTCTCTCGAGAGCAATGCCGCAAAGGTGGGGTGGAGCGCTTGTTCGATCCGCAGCGCGAGCGTGGGCGCCGTGCTCGCCAGGTCGGGGGCCTGGCGAACATCCTCGGCCACCTGACGGAGCAACCGCTGTGCGTTGTAGCGCTCGCGAAAGAAGCGCCGGTCAAGAGCCTCGAGCCAGGCCTCGCGCTGCGATCGCGCGACGACAGCCAGCCCGACCAGCACGGCGTAGGCCCACGCGTGACTCCGCAGGACGCTGGCCACGGGCTGATCGCCATGCGCGATGAGGTCGAGGACAGCGGCCACCACGAGCACAGGTGCCACCGCCAGCATCGCCCGCCGCGCCAGGCCATAACGCACACCCTGCCGGATGATCATGCTGATGTCGAAGAGCCGGTGCCGGAGAATCGCATACGCGAACGACAGCGGAAGCACGAGGAACAGCAAGGTGCCCAGAGCGGTCAGCGGCGAGGCCAGAATCGTGTCGCCCACACTGCCGGTCGCGCTCCGCCAGTACCACAGCACGACCGGCGTTCCCGCGATCACGCCGATGAGCGATCCGAACACCACCACGCGTACGCGGCGTCGCTCGTTGATGTCCGACAGCCGCCCGTAGTCCCGGGCGACCACCCAGATCGCCCCGCCCACGTAGGCGATGCCGACCACGAGCAGGCTCTCGATCCAGGGGAGGTCGGTCGGCGCAGGCCGCCCGAGGACCATGACGTGGTAGCCGAACGTCGCCTGGCCGATGAGACCCGGCGCCATGGGCAACCACAGGGCCGCCCACACCCACGGACGCCGAACGCGCCTGCGCAGCAACAGTGCGAAGAACGAGAAGCCCCATGGCGCAATCGCGACGGTGCCCATGAACGGCACGAGCAGCGGCGCCTGTACGGCAAGGGGAAGAGTTCGCCAGACCGAGGCGAATCGCGGCGGCAACGCGAGCGAGAACACCCCAATCGTGGCGAGAAACGCAGCGCCGACCAGCGCCGCCGGGTCGCCCGGGCGTTTCATGGCAATCACAACCGCCAGCAGCAGGGTCGCCAGCTGCATGCCGCGCACCGCGACAAGCGTGGGCCCGTGGCCCGAGCGCCACGACTCCCAAGACGCGGGCTGCGGCACCAGTGCGGCGCGGACAGGTGCGCCGGACGAATCGACGGTCAGTTCGAGAGCCTGGCCGAGGGTCAGGTTGGCTTCGACGGCCATCCAGTCCATCCGGTCGCGAATGAGGTGCCCATCGACGGCGGCAATGCGGTCGCCGACCTTCAGGCCGGCCTTGTCAGCCTGCCCCCCACTGACGACTTCTCGAATGACGATGTGATCGCGGTCGATGAGGCCCATTCCGAAAGGGGCGGGCCGGAACAGGTCGCACGAGAGGAGGAGGGCCCAGTATCCGAGGTAGGCAGCCGCAACCAGGGGCACACCGACCCGCTGCAGCCGATTGCTCATGGGCTCCCGGCATTATAAGGGCGCCTCGCCGCGTAACCTTTTCGTCCCGCCGCTTCATTCCCAGTACAGAACGGCAAAACACAGTTGCCAGGATTCGGGCCGAGAGACCTCGGACGACCGATTGGAGATGCTGCCATGAAGCGCGTGGGCTGGCGGACGGTGCTGACCTGGGTCGTGGGTGCTGCCCTGATTGCCGCCGAAGCACCTGGGCAGGAACGGACCTCGATCGCACGGCCCGGCGCCCGGCCTTCATCAACCGCGCCGGTCGCGCCGACCGTTGCCGTCGTCGAGTTCGATTTCACGGCCATTCGCCAGTGGTGGGCCCTCGAGCTGGGACTGGGAGCCGGAATCGCCGACCTGATCACCGACGGCCTCGTCAACGACGGTCGATACCGCGTCATCGAGCGGCGGTTCCTCAAGGCGATTCTCGCTGAACAGGCTTTGGCTGCCGACCCGAGGCTCAGTAGTCCCACTGAGGCCCAGCTGGCGCGGGCGGGGAAGCTGCTTGGCGCGGAGTACCTCGTCGTGGGATCGGTCACCAGGTTCGGTACCGAACATGAAACCCGTGGTGGGGCCGGCGCGATCATAGGTCGCGCGGTCGGGGGCGGTCTGTTCAAGAGGGAAACGGGAAAGGCGGCGGTCAGCCTCACCGCGCGACTGGTCGATGCCTCGACCGGCGTCGTCTCGGCGAGCGTTCAGGGTGAGGGCATCTCATCGCGTAAAGGCACGCTGCTCGGTGGGGGAGCGGGGGGCGGGACAGGCGGCGGGTTCGGGGGCGTGTCGATGCGTTCGTCGGCGTTTCGAGAAACGATTCTGGGCGAAGCCACTGAGGCGGCGGTCAGACGAGTCGTTGAGCGTCTTGTCGCGTCGCAACCTCGCCCTACCAGACTTCCGTGAACTCCGAAGCAGGGAACGCCATGGTGATCTTGCTCTTGCTCGCGCTCTCGATGGTGCTTGCGACGCCGGCTGTCGCTCAGGAAGAGAACCCTTGGCCGCGCGGGCCTCGCGCGTCCTACCTGATTCTCGGTGTGGGCAAGACTCCGATTCGCATGTTCTTGGGCAGGAACCCGGGGCTTCAACGCCAACTGGACGAGGCGGCCGATCGAGGCTACCGGGTCGTTGGAGGATTCGAGAACGGGCTCATTCTCCATGCGGCGCCTGACAGGGAGAGATACTCGTACACGACGGCTTGGACGTCGGAAGCGCCGGTCCGCGCCACTGACATGGCGTCGATGGAACATCAGATGGACGCCGCGGCCGAACGAGGTTTCCGGCTCGTACGGCATGCACTTGGTTACCCCTTGATCGCGGTGATGGAAAGGCGCGCAGCCACGCCTTCGACCACCGCTGGCTACCGTGTGCTCTCGGTCACGACCGAGTATGTGATGAGCGGTGATCGCGGCCGAGGCACGATCATCAGTGGGCGCTTCGACACCGACGCGATCGACGAACGGCTGGCGGAGATGTCGGTGGCCGGATTTCGGCTGATCACCGTCGTCCGGCGCAACCTCGGCGCCGGCACCGAGCGCACGCCAGCCCCGGGCTTGATCGCCAGGACGTTCGGTCAAGGCTTGGTCGTCGAAGAACACCGGCTGAGGCAGGAGCTCATTTTTCTGTTCGAGAGGGAGGCCGACAAACGTGCCGGCGGCACGACTCGTGGATCCGCGCATCGCTATCACCTCGTCACGGCGTTGGACGAGGGAGAGCTCGAAGACCGGCTGAACTCCGCCGCGGCAGCCGGGTATCCGCTTCTGCTGGCGGTGCCACACGCGCTACCGGAGACCATTGCCATCGTCGAAAGACAGGTGCCTTCCTCGCAACGTCCTGTCTATGGCGTCCTCGCGACCCGCAGATCCAGGTTGACAGACGAGCTTGCACGCGCGGATGCCGCCGGCTGGGCCCCGCATGCGCGCGGCCTGCTCGAAACAGAAGGCGCTCCCGTGGAGGTGCTGGTCGTCGTCGAACGAAAGCAGCAGTCCGCGCCCCGAGGATTCGTCGCGCTGGCTGCGATCAGATCTTCCACGCTGGCCAGGGACCTCAACGAGGCGGCTGCGGCCGGTTTCGCGCTGCTCAGCGCAGGCACCGGATGGGGCGAAAGGCTGTTGGTCCTGCAGCGCTGAGGGCGGCTGCCCGCGGGGCGGCGGAAGCTCGGGCCACGACCGGCCGTTCGACGAAGACACCGAGCGGACTGAAATGGCGCCCGCGACGTCTATACTCGTGACCGTGCGATTACCTCTCGCCCTCGCGGTGGTCTCACTCGTCGGCGTGTCCACGCAAGCGCAGGAACGTCCGCTGCCCGACGCGCAGGCGTTTCTCAAAGAAGCCCGGCAGCGCCTTCAAACCGACGAGCAGCGCCAGAGCAGTTTTGTCTACCTCGAGACCCGTCGCGACCTGAAGCTGGACGGCGCGGGCAAGACGACGCAGGAGACGGTCAAGGTGTTCGAAAGCTACCCGGGCCTCCCGGGCGAGCGGCGATGGCGCCGGCTCCTCTCGGTGGACGGCAAGCCGGTCTCACAGGCGGAGCTCGACGAGCAGGATCGCGAGCGTCAGAAAAAGGCGGAGGAGTGGGTCCGCAAACTCGAGCGGGAAACGGAGCAGGATCGGCGGGCGCGCGCGCGAGAACGCGCGAAGGAACGGCGCGAGAACGACGCGGTCCTGGACGACGTGTTTCGCGTGTTCGAATTCGAGCTGCTGGGCCGCGACACCGTGGACGGGCACGACACGATCGTCTGGTCGATCACGCCGCGCCAGGCGTCGAGGCCACAGACCCGCGAGGGAAAGATCATCAAGCACTTCGCGGGCAAGGCGTGGGTCAGCGAATCGGAGTACGAGCTCGTGCGCCTCGAGCTGGAAGCGCTCGACACCGTCTCTGTCGGCTTTGGGTTGGTCGCCCGCATCCATGAAGGCTCGCGCGCGGCGTTCCAGCGGCGCAAGGTCAACGGCGAGGCGTGGCTGCCCGCGAGCGCCCGCTACACGGCCAGCGGCCGCCTGTTGCTCGTGCGCCGCCTGCGCGTCGCTGCCGACTCCGAATTCTCCAACTACCGGAAGTTCACCGTCGAGACCGACACGACGATTGCACGCCCGAAGTAGGCCTCCCCGAGTCGTGGCGTGATCCGTCCCACCCCGGGCCCCGTCTTCGCTCCACCGGGTAAGCTAGGGGCCGCCCGTGTGCGTAGAGACGACAAGCCATGGTCCGTGCTTCGACGGGTGAAGGCTTCGCCGCCGACGGCGGCTTCGCCGCCGACGGTGAAGCCCGGTGAGGGGACAGGATAGATCGTGACAGGACGGCACCCAGAGAGAGGCGTCGGCGGTTTTCGCGGAAGGGGTCAGCACATGGGACGGGCGTCAGCGGCGGTGATCGCAGCCTTGCTGGGGGTGGGGCCGGCGTCGGCTCAACAGGTACCGCAGTTCACGGTCGGCCACGCCAACAGCGATGAGCGGCCGACCATCGATGGCCGTGTCATCGAGACGGCGTGGATGGCCGTGGAGCCCTATGGCACCTTCACCCAGCAAGAGCCGAACGAGGGCCAGCCCGCGACGGAGAAGACGGAAGTGCGTTTCCTGGTCGATCAGCGGACGTTGTATGTCGCCGTCATCTGTTTCGATTCGGAGCCGAATCGGCTCGTGGTCACCGAGAGCCGGCGCGACGCGGATCTGGGCGACACCGACTCGATTCAAATCCTCTTCGATACCTTCAACGACGGCCAGAATGGCTTCGTGTTCGGGACCAATCCCTTCGGGATCGAATTCGACGGGCAGGTGATGGGCGAGGGACAGATCGGCGGCGGCGGCGGCGGCCGCGGCGGCGGGTCACAGCGCGGTCAGGTCCGAGGGTTCAACACGAACTGGGATGCCGACTGGATCGTCCGCGCGCAGCCCACCGAACGCGGGTGGGAGGCCGAGTTCGCCATTCCCCTCCGCACGCTGCGCTACACGCCGGGTGAGGGTCGGGTATGGGGCGTCAACGTGATGCGCAACATCCGGCGCAAGAACGAACAGGTGTTCCTGGCGGCAGTGCCTCGCGGGTACTCGATCCATCGGGTGTCGGTCGCCGGCAAGCTCACCGGCTTGGACCTTCCGACTCGCGGCGATCTGCGTGATCTGAAGCTCATCCCGTACGTGGCGGGGTCGGTCAACCAGGATCGGACGCTGCGCACCGACTCCGTCGATCGCACGGCGGATGTCGGGCTGGACGTCAAGTGGGGCGTGCGCTCCGACCTGACGCTCGATCTCACCGTGAACACCGACTTCGCGCAGGTCGAGGCCGACGAGGAACAGGTGAACCTGACGCGCTTTGCGCTGTTCTTTCCCGAGAAGCGCGCCTTCTTCCTCGAAAACGCGCAGATCTTCCAGCTCGGACAGCCACAGGCCATCGACCTGTTCTTCTCGCGGCGCATCGGGCTGTCCGCCAGCGGCCTGCCGCTCGACATCCTCGGCGGCGGGCGGCTGAGCGGCAAGCTGGGCGGGTACAACGTCGGGTTCCTCAACATGCAGACCGACTCGGCCATCAATCGCCGGACGGGCGCGACCATTTCGCAGGCGAACAACTTCAGCGTGCTTCGCGTGCAGCGGGAAGTGGGCCGTTCGAACCTCGGAGGCATGTTCGTGGGCCGCATGGGCACCGGAGCGCTATCGCCGGCCGACGACTACAACCGGGCGTATGGACTCGATCTCGCCTGGCAGGCGACGACCAACGGAAAGCTGTTCGCGTTTTTTGCGCGCACCGATTCCCCGACGCGGAAAGGCGGATCGGACTACGCGGGCCGTGCCTTCTACTCCTACACGAACGATCTCTGGACCGGCAACCTGGGCTACTCGCAGGTCGGCGAGCGGTTCAACCCCGAGGTCGGGTTTCTCCCGCGCCGGGGTTTTCGTCAAGTGGAAAGCCGCTACAACCTGACCTACCAGCCGAAGCGGTGGCCGTGGATCCGGCGCTTCTCGCCACACGCGAGCTACAACGCGCAGATGAACCTGGACAATCGCCTCGAGAGTTCCTCGGGGCATTGGCATTTCTTCGATATCCGCACCCGCCAGGGCGCGCGCTTCGGCTACCTCTTCGAGACGCGCCAGGACCGCCCGAGGTCCCCCTTCACGGTCTATCGCGATGTGACGGGGCGCTCGGTCGTCATCCCGCCCGGTGAGTACGCCTGGTCCACCTGGGCGTTCGAGGGGAACACCGATCCCAGTGCGCCCCTCGGCGCGTCCCTGCTCCAGAAGGTCGGCCGCTTCTACGACGGTGATTACTCGTTGTGGGACCTGACGATCAGCTGGCGCGCCGGCGCACGATTGATTTCCACCGTCGGCTGGCAGAGAGACGATGTGACGTTGCCCGGCGGAGAGTTCACGACCGATCTCGTGCCCGTGAAGGTGAGCTACTCGTTCACGAGCCTGGCCAACCTGCAGGCGCTGGTGCAGTACAACACGCAGACCTCGACCGTCTCGTCCAACATCCGGCTCGCCATGCTCAACCGGAGCGGCACCGGCCTGTTCGTGGTCTACAACGATCGCCGAGATACCTCGACGTTCACCCCGGAAGAGCTGCTGGGCCGGTCTTTCATCGTGAAATACACGCGCCTCATCGACTGGTAGGGAGCACAGCGGCCGCCGCGTGCGGCTCGACCCGAGCGCGCCCCCCGAATGGCTCCGCCCTTGACTCCTGGCTTCGGGCGTGAGTGTTCCCGCGGAGCGGCCGCCCGGGTCCCCGGCTGAGGGAGTTGCGGCCGACGGTCTTCGTCCGCCACAATCTGAAGTGTCACGTAGTCAGCGGCGCGCCCCTCTAGACGCCCAGATAGCCGGGGCGCCCGCGAACGTGAGTCAGGGCAGGAGTGCCCTCGAGGCGTCGAGCGCGGGTCCGCCTGAGACCAAACTCGTTTGGTCCGCCCCGGGGGTCAGCTCCGCTGGTGGACCCCTCAGACCGTCGAGCATGCGCGGTTGCGGCGCCGCCTCGCTCGAAGCAGCAGGTTTTCTGGGAGAGGTGGACGCGATGAAGCTCGACGCGACGGCGACTTCGATTTGCTATGTGGACGGCCAATGGAGAGAAGGGCCGGTTCCGCTCATGACGTCGGCCACCAATGCCGCCTGGCTGGCCAACACGGTGTTCGACGGCGCGCGTGCCTTTGAAGGCGTGGCCCCCGACCTGGATCTGCACTGCGAGCGGCTCATCCGGTCGGCGGTGGGGTTGAGCCTCCAGCCGACCAAGACCGCCGCCGAGGTGCTGGCGTTGGCGCTCGAGGGGATCGGGTTCTTCCCGCCGGAGACGCCGCTCTACATCCGGCCGATGTTCTGGGCCGAGAGCGGGCTCATCCTCATCGACCCGAGCTCCACCAGATTCGCGCTCGTCATCACGAAGATGCCGTTGCCGGAGTCCGCGCACGGGTTCACGGCCTGTCTGTCCTCCTATCGTCGTCCCGCGCCCGACCAGGCGCCGACCCACGCGAAGGCCGCCTGCCTGTATCCGCTCGCGGCCATGGCCGCGGCGGAAGCCAAGCGCCGCGGCTTCGACAACGCGGTGATGCGCGATCCCATTGGCAACGTCGCCGAGTTCACCGCGCAGAACCTCTTCATCGTCAGGCACGGCGTGGTCCACACGCCGGTCCCGAACGGCACGTTCCTGAACGGCATCACGCGGCAACGCGTGATACGCCTGCTTCGAGAGGCCGGCGTCGAGATCGTGGAACGCACGATTCCGGTGCCGGAGCTCGTCGAGGCCGACGAGATCTTCTCGACGGGAAACCACGGCAAGGTCGTGCCGTGTCTGGGCTACGAGGACACGCCGTTTACCGCCGGCCCGATCGCCGCCCGGGCGCGCGAGCTGTACTGGGCCTTTGCGCACAGCACGGCGGCGGTGGGCGCCGCGCGCTGAATCCGGGAGCGCCGCGGCCGGGCCCCGATTTCGTTCGGAACTGACCAGACGAGGGGCCTGGTTACTTGATCAAGGGCCGCGACGCGGGTCCGAGGCCCTGGTACACGAACTTCTGGACCCGTTTTCCTTCGTAGGTCTCGGTGATGTAGAGGTGTCCCTGCGAGTCGCTGGCGATGTTGTGCGCGCCGTAGAACTGGCCCGCCCAATGTCCCGCGCCGCCGAACGCGCCCAGGACCTCGAGCGTCTCGCGGCGGAGAATCCAGATCTGCTGGTTGGTACCGTCGGGCACGATCAGGAACGTCTGGGCGGGATCGTTCGAAAACGCGATGTCCCACACCGATCCGCTGCCGAAGGTCGGTCGAGCGACGACGCCCTCGCGCACGAAGGTGCCGTCCTTGCGAAACACCTGGACGCGGTTGTTGGTGCGATCGCAGACGTAGACCAGGCCGTCGTGTGAGATGCGCACGGCGTGCACGATGCGGAACTGCGGCGCGGGCGGGCCGTCCGGGTCGTACTGGCTGGGCTTGTTCTCGTTCTGCACCTTGCCGCTGAACGGGCTGGGCAGGCGCTCGCCCGAATTGGTGAAGTAGCTGTCGTCGGGCCGTTTGCCGTAGGCGCCCCAGTGCCGCTTGTACGCGCCAGTCGTGGCGTCGAACACGATCAGGCGGTGATTCACGTATCCGTCGGCGACATAGAGCTCGTTGGCATCGCGATCGACGATCATGTGGGCAGCGCCGCCCAGGTTCTGCGTGTCGTCGCTGCCGCCGCCCTGCCCCTTGCGGCCGATCTGGAGCACGAACCGGCCCTCGCGCGTGAACTTCAGCAGGTGAGCGTCCTTTTCCCCTCCGCCGCTGACCCAGACGTGTCCGCCGTGATCGACGTGGATGCCGTGCTCGTAGTCGGGCCATTCGTAGCCCTCGCCGGATCCGCCCCAGGCCGAGACCAGTTTCCCCGCAGGGTCGAATTCGAGCACGGGCGGCGCCGCCCGCCAGATGGATCGCGTTTCGTTGGGCTGGAGCGTCGAGGGCCGGTGGGTGATCCACACGTGATCCCGGCTGTCCACGGCCACGCCGACGACTGCACCGACGATCCAGCGGTTAGGCAGGGGCTGAGGCCATGCCGGATCGACCGCGTAGGTCGGCACCTGCGACGCGGACTGCCCGAGCTGTCCATCATGTGGAGCAGGGTCGAGAGCTGACAGCGGCGTCATGATCGCGCTGCCGCACACGAGCGCCAGTGCCCACGCGGCGAATCGTCGAGGAATCTGCACATGCCACCTCCCAGGCGGTCCAGCCGAGCACGAGCTTCCGCCCTGGCTCCACCGAGCGCGCATCGTAGTGTAGCGAGGCTCCGTGCCGAACCAAAGAAAAAGCCGCGGGCCTCCAACGGCGATTGCGGACCGCAGGCCATCGAAGTAGACTCTGCACCCACTGCGTCGGCCGCCTGGTGTCCGGACCCCGGTCGCCGCCCGGGCATGCTCGCCCACGAAAGGAGAGATTCCATGCGTCAGCGACACAGGTCACTCATGGTGCTGCCCGCGTCGATCGCGATAGTCATGGTGGCGGCCCTCGTCGGGTGCGCTGCGCCCGCCGACACGGGAAGCACATCGACAGCCGCGGCGGCGCCCCCGCAGGAAAAGGGAGGACAGGAGGAGTTCGGCCCGTACGAGCTCGTGGAGAACTGGCCGCAGCCGTTGCCGGATGGTCTGGACGGCGTCAAACACGACGGATGGACCTGGGGGTCGGTGGGCGCCGTTTATGCGGAGACGCCCGACCGCATCTGGATTGCTCAGCGGGGCGAGCTGCCGCTGCCCGCAGACGCCAAACCGTGGACGCCATATGCGCTGCTCAACCCGTCGAGGGGAAATGCCACGGGCAACGATGATGGACTCGGGGCGACGTGTCAGCCGGCCGCGAAGCGAGGGTGGGAGCGCCGCTACCACCACGTGATCTTCGTCCTCGATCGCGATGGCAAGATGGTGGATTGGTGGCCGCAGCACGACAAGCTGTTCGAGATGACGTGCGGTCGGGGGCCGCACAAGATCAAGATGAGCCCGTACGACCCTGAGAAGCACGTGTGGGTCTTCGACGATCAGCTGCACGTCATCCACAAGTTCACCTACGACGGCAAGCTCGTGATGACGCTGGGCACCAAGGGACAGCGTGGCCGGGACGGCGGGCGCTTGTTCGACCGGCCCACCGACATCGACTGGCTGCCCGATGGCACTTTCTTCATCAGCGACGGGTACGGCGGCACGCGGGTCGCGAAGTTCGACAAGGACGGCAAGTTCCTGATGGACTGGGGGACCGCTCCAAAGGATCGGAGCAACCCAGGGCCGAACGAGTTCAACACCGTCCACAGCATCCAGATCAGCCGGGACCGACGCCTCTTCGTCGTCGATCGTGGACACCGCAGGATGCAGGTGTTCGATGAAAACGGGAAGTTCCTCGACATGTGGCAGACGGGCCTCCGGTCCTCGCCTTACGCCCACGTGATTACGACCGATCAGTCCCTGTGGATCTCGGACGGCGGCACGAACCGGATTCTCAAATACGATCTCGACGGGCGCTTCCTGTACGGATGGGGCGCGCCGGGGGGGTTGACGGGCCAGTTCGACGGCCCCCACTCGATCACGGTGGATCAGGAGGGCAATCTGTATCTCGCCGAAGTGTTCAACGGCCGCGTGCAGAAGTTCAGGCCGAAAGCGGGCGCGGATCCTGCCAAGGTCATCGGGCAGGAACGCCGCTACGGCATGACGAGCACCAACGATTGACCTCGCCTCGAGACTCGGCCGGGCCTCGCGCCTGGCCGAGTCCGCCCGGTGTAACCCAGGCTTCTCCCAATCGTGTGCGGGCCCAGTCTAGAAAACTTGACTCTGCAGATTTCCAACCATTTGAGTCAAGTTTTCTCGCCCGGCCGGAGGCCGGGCAAAGCCAGCACTGCCCCTAGCGAGGCGAAGCCACACCTTGTCATGCTTGACGGTCCGA
>JBQTIE010000113.1:0-17170 GCA_052389315.1 Acidobacteriota bacterium | reverse complement strand
CTCTTTCGTTGTTGGAAAGAACGTCGTCCCTACAACGAGGAGGTCTACATGGCGGCGCTGCGCCGCCGCGGGTCGGCGCTCGCGAAACATTTCGCTTGACGGCCCAACTCAGATGTCCATCCCGCCCTCGCCGAGGCGGTCGAGGACCCGATAGTGCGAGATGACCTCGCCGACCATGCTCAGCGCTGCTGTGAGCTCGTGGCGGCCTTCTTCGTTCCGACGTCCCCGCCCTTCAGAAACTTCACGAGCGGCGGATAGAGCAGCTCAGGTGCTTCGAACTGCGGGTTGTGGCCGATGTTCGGAATGATGTAGACCTGTCCGTTCTGCACGGTGTCGGCCACGCGCTTGGCGAGCGCCGGATAGTTCGGCCCGTCCTTTTCGCCGCCAATGACGAGCGTGCGGGCCTTGATGTGCGGCCAGTCGTAGACAACCGGGTCGTTCGCCACCGCCTGCTGCTGCAGCGCACGGACCATGGCCATGCGTGGCCAGTCGCCGCTGCGCGTCCAGCCGTAGTGGATCTTCACGTATTTCATGTACTCCGGCTTCCAGTTCACGTAGTACGCACGCATGCCCTTGATGATCTCCGGGTAGTCGCGCGCGAGCCCCGCTTTGTAGGCGTCGGTCGTCTCGCGCACCGCTCGCCCTGGACGCGTGTCGGTCAGCCCAATCTGGTTGATCATCGCGAGACTCCCGACCGCGTCGGGATAGAGCGCCGAAAACCGGCTGCCCACCATCCCGCCCATCGAATGCGTGACGATGTCGGTGGTCTTGATGGCGAGGTGATCCAGCAGCCGCTTGGTGTTGGAGGCGTGGGTGCTGATCGTGTAATGCAGAATCGGCTTCGACGAGCGGCCGTACCCGATCTGATCGATGGGGATGACGCGGTAGCCCTCCTTGCGAAGCACCTCGATCGTGTCCGTCCACGTCTCGCCGAAGAAGTTCATGCCGTGCAGGAGGATGACGCTGCGGCCGTTGGGCGTGCCCGATGGCGAGACGTCCATGTACGCCATCCGCACATCCTGCCCTTCCAGGGTGAAGGCGAAGTATTTGACGGGGTGCGGATACGGCACATCCTCCAGGTTGATGCTCATCGGCCCCCAGTCTGCGGGCGCCGACGGCGGTGGTTCCTGGGTGGCCTGCGCGAAGGCGGTCAAGGGGATGAGCAGGGCCAGACTCGAGACAAGAGCGGTCGTCGTCATGTGTCGCATCGTCACACCTCTCACGCGTTCTTGCGGGGCCTCGCGCCCCCGCGGGTCCCCGAATCTCTGCGGGCCCGCGAGCGTACGGCTGACTGCTTGCGGGCGCCCTGCGATTTCGCCGCCGCCCGTCGACTGGCGTTGGCCGCTTTCGGCCGCAAGGTGCCGGGCCCGCTGATGGATTCCTGTACCTTCTTCGGGAGCTTCGCCTTCACCAACCCGTAGGCCTGCTCCAGGAGCGGCTTGAACTCCCCATCCTCGATCGCATCCCACCGCTCGAGGGCGACCCACTTCGCCCGCGCCAGATACGGCGCTGGAATGACGCCGTCGCGCTCGCACAGCTCCGCAAATGTCTCGTCGTCGCACTTGAATGAGGTGACGACCGGAGCCACTTCGGTACAGGCGGCGCAGAACATCTTCCCGCCCACCTTGAAGACGAGGTCGGCGCCCCATTGAATCTGTTCGGTGGCGCCCGGAAGGGTCAGGCACAGGTCGCGCAGACGCGAGAGGGTCATGCCGGAGCCCAGGGTACTCGAAAACCGGCGTGCCTGACTCGAGCACGAGGGCGGGCCCGGTTGCGGCCACCACCTGAAGTTTCTTTGGGGTATGCTCGGCAGGTTCAACCGAAACCCGGGATCATGACGGTGGTCGAACGCAGAATCGGCGACCTCGGGACCTCGCCTTTCCTGAACAACAAGGAGGAGTGTATGAGGGGTTTGATGCTATGCCTGGTCGCGGCATTCGTTCTCCTGCTGCCTCAGATGGCTGTGGCTCAGGGAGGTGGCGCGGTTCGATTCCAGCAGATGATCGAGATCAGCGTGAAGCCTGGCCAGGAACTCGTGTTCGAGAACTACATCAAGCGGCTCGTGGCGGCCGCCGACAAGACTGGCTCCCGTCCGACGTGGACGACCTACGCGGTTTCGCTCGGCAAACCGGGCGCGACATACCGTGTAGCGCTCGGTTTCAACTCGTGGGCCGACCGCGACGCCTGGGCCTCGGTTCCCATGATGTTGATCAAAGCGGTCGGGCAGCAGGAAGCCGAGCGTCTCATGAAAGAAGGCGGGAGCGCGACCCAAAGCTCGATCAGCGAGGTGTGGGAGAATCTGCCCAACCTGTCGGCCAACACGGGTGGCGGCGCGGCCGGCGGGACGCCGCCGAACTTCGTACGCGTCCAGATCGTCCGCGTACAGCCCGCGATGTCTGCCGCCTACGAAGGCATGCTGGCGAAATTCAAACCGGCGTACGAAGCGGCCAGCAAAGCCGCCATCGGGCGAGCCGTGCTGCGGGTGGGGACGGGCGGTGGTTACACATACCGCCGGACGCAGCAGTTCAACAAGATGAGCGAGCTCGATGCGCTGGGCGGGACCGAGCTCCTTCAAAAGCACTTCGGCGCTCAGTGGGCGTTGATGAGCGATGAGCTGAATCGCATGGTCACTTTCCGGCAGGAGTTCATCTCGACACGCCGTGCCGATTTGAGCCGGACCGCGCCCGCGACGAGCAGCCGGTAACCGAGGGAACGACAGGTCGGCCGCCGCGACCCGGCGGCCGGCCTCCGCTGACCCGTTCTATTGGTCTGTGCCAGAGCGCGAGCCGCACCTGGGAAACCCTGACGAGGCCTGGGCTGACGACTCCAAGGAATCAGTATCAGCACAGCCCGCCCGAGGAGTTTCGCAGGTGCGTCGGGTGCACGAGGCCCGGCATCTCGGGTCGCGCTCCGCGTGACACCCATCACCCTCAGTTGGCGAAGGCGGCGATGCCGGTCTGGGCGCGCCCGAGAATCAAGGCGTGTACGTCGTGCGTCCCTTCGTACGTGTTCACCGCCTCGAGGTTGACCAGGTGTCGCATCACGCCGAACTCGTCCGTGATGCCGTTGCCGCCCATCATGTCGCGCGCCATCCGGGCGATGTCGAGCGCCTTGCCACAGGAATTGCGCTTGAGCATCGACGTGATCTCCACGGCGGCCGTGCCCTCGTCTTTCATCCGGCCCAGACGCAGGCACGCCTGCAGGCCGATCGCGATCTCCGTCTGCATGTCGGCGAGCTTTTTCTGGATCAGCTGGTTCGCGGCGAGCGGCCGCCCGAACTGTTTGCGATCGAGCACGTACGTGCGCGCGCGGTGCCAGCAGTCCTCCGCCGCCCCGAGGGCGCCCCAGCAGATGCCGTACCGCGCGCTGTTGAGGCACGTGAAGGGCCCCTTCAGCCCGCGGATGTCCGGAAAGACGTTCTCGTCGGGACAGAAGGCCGCATCCATCACGATCTCGCCGGTGAGGCTCGTGCGGAGGCCCACCTTGCCGTGAATGGGCGGCGCGCTCAGCCCCTTCGCGCCCTTCTCGAGGATGAACCCCCGGATCACGCCCTCATCGTCTTTGGCCCAGACGATGAAGACGTCGGCGATGGGACTGTTGCTGATCCACGACTTGGTGCCGGACAACTCGAACCCGCCGTCCACTGTCTTCGCCCGGCTCGTCATCCCGCCAGGGTCTGAGCCGTAATTCGGCTCGGTGAGGCCGAAACAGCCGATCCACTCGCCCGTGGCCAGCCTGGGCAGGAACTTCTGCTTCTGCGCCTCGGTGCCGAAGTCGTGGATGGGACCCATCACGAGGGATCCCTGCACGCTCATCATCGACCGGTAGCCCGAATCCACGCGCTCCACCTCGCGCGCCACCAGACCGTAGCTCACGTAGTTGAGCCCGGCGCCTCCGTAGGCTTCCGGGATGACCAGCCCGAGCATGTCGAGATCGCCCATCTCGCGGAAGATCGCCCGGTCGGAACGCTCGTGCCGAAAGGCCTCGAGCACGCGCGGTGCCAGCCGGTCTTGACAGTACGCGCGGGCCGTGTCGCGTACCATCCGCTCTTCGTGCGTCAACTGCTGCTCGAGCAGCAGGGGATCGCTCCAGTTGAAACGGGCGCTGGCGTCTTTGGACATGATGACGGGTCGATTCTGCCACGAATGCATCAGCTCCAGCGACGCCGGTGAGGAATCGACTCCGATTCGCGCGTTTTCAGGTAGGCTAGACGTCTTCTCTGGCCCGCTCATTCACGAAGGTCAGCAGGGTGTCAGGCTGGAAAAGACGTCGGCCCCGCGCAGCGGGGCGAAACCGATGTTGAGGCGCGGCTCCGCGAGAGCCGAAGGGGACGCCATGGTTCAGGTTGCCATCACGATCAATGGGAAGGTGCGAAAGGCGCACGTCGAGCCGCGGATGCTGCTGGTGCACTTCTTGCGCGAGCAGCTCAATCTGACCGGCACCCACGTGGGCTGTGATACCAGCCAGTGTGGTGCCTGCACGGTCCTCGTGGACGGCCGGAGCGCCAAGGCCTGCACGATCTTCGCGGTGCAGGCCGATGGCTCGAACGTCACGACGATCGAAGGGCTGGCCGAGGAGGGCCGGCTCCATCCGTTACAGGAGGGCTTCTGGGAAGAGCACGGCCTCCAGTGCGGTTTCTGCACGCCCGGCATGATTCTCTCGGCGGTCAACCTGCTCGACGAGAACCCGAACCCGAGCGAGCAGGAGATCCGCGAGGGCATTGCCGGCAATTTCTGTCGCTGCACCGGCTACCAGCACATCGTCAACGCCGTCCAGCACGCCGCGACCAAGAGGTAGGCCATGGCTACGACTCCCGTATTACCCAAGCTCGTCGGCACCCGCGTCAAGCGGCGCGAAGACCCTCGCCTCATCCAAGGCCGCGGCACCTACGTGGACGACATCAAGATCGCCGGCATGCAGCACGTCGCCTTCAAGCGCAGCGACGTGGCACATGGCCGCATCGTCTCCATTGACACGACGGCCGCGCAGGCGATGGACGGCGTCGAGGCGGTGTTCACCGGCGCCCAGATCGCCGAGCTGCTCGGCCCCATGCCCATCGGCACGCCGTTTCCGTCGCCGCCCCACCGGGCGGTGGCCGTTGACGTCGTCCGCTTCGCCGGCGAGCCGGTCGCCGTCGTCGTGGCGGCCAATCGCTACATCGCCCGGGACGCGGCCGACGCGATCGTGGTCAGCTACGATCCCCTTCCGGCCGTGGTCGACGTCGAACTGGCGATGACGGGCAAGCCGACGGTGATTCACGCCGATTTCGCGAACAACCTCGCGGTTCCGTTCGTGCCGAGCGGCACGGGCGTCACGCCAGACGGCAAAGTCGACGACACCGCCGTCGATGAGGCCTTCGCAAAGGCCGACGTCATCGTCTCGCAGCGCATGGTCAACCAGCGGCTGGTCCCGAACGCGATGGAGCCACGCGGCGTCGTGGCGCATTACGAGCCGGGCAAGGGCACGATGACCATCTGGTCGTCCACGCAGAATCCACACATCCTGCGCACGATGATCGCGGCGATGACCGGCCTCGGCCAGGACCAGGTGCGGGCGATCGCCCCGGAGGTGGGCGGCGGGTTCGGCGCGAAGATCAACATCTACGGCGAGGAATACGTCGTGGCCACGCTCTCCAAGCGCCTGGAGATGCCGCTGAAATGGTCGGAGGACCGGTCGGAAGCGTTCGTCGCGACCACGCACGGACGCGACATCCTCGGGTATGTGGACATCGCCGCCAAGCGGGACGGCACCGTGGTGGGCCTGAAGCTGCGGCTCATCGCCGACATCGGCGCCTACAACATGCTGCTCACGGCCGCCATCCCCACCTTGACGATGCTGATGGCCAACGCCACGTACAACATTCCGGCCATCCGCACGACGATGACCGAAGTCTTCACCAACAAGACGCCGACCGACGCCTACCGCGGCGCGGGCCGGCCCGAAGCCACCTACTTCGTCGAACGGGCCATGGACATGCTCGCGCGCGAGCTGGGCATGGACCCCGCCGATTTGCGGCGGAAGAACTTCATCCATGCCGACCAGTTTCCGTACCAGACGCAAATGGGCGCCGTGTACGACTCGGGCGACTACGCGGGTGCGCTCGATCTCGCACTCGAGAAGTCCGGCTGGCGCGAGTTGAAGAAAGAGCGTGACGCCGCGAGGGCTCAAGGCCGGCTCGTGGGTCTTGGCCTGTCGATGTACGTCGAGGTGTGCGGCATCGGCCCCTCGGCGTCGCTCCCGACCGGCGGCTGGGAACACGCGCAGGTGACCATCGAGCGCGACGGACGCATCAGCGCCACCACCGGGGCGTCCCCGCACGGCCAGGGCAACGAGACGACCTTCGCGCAGATGCTCGCCGACCAGTTCGGCGTGCCGTTCGAGCACGTGACCATCCTCCATGGCGACACCGGCGTCGTGAAGCAAGGGATCGGCACCTTCGGCAGCCGCTCGCAGGCCGTCGGTGGAACGGCGATCCACATGGCCGGCGGCAAGGTGAAGGCCAAGATGGCGAAGTTCGCCGCCGCCCTCCTCGAGGCGGACGCGGACGACCTCGTCTTCGAGAACGGCACGATCTCGGTGAAGGGCGCGCCGGCGCGCGGCAAGACCTTCGCCGAAGTGGCCGGCTACGCGTACATCCCCGTGCCGCTTCCCGCAGGGCTCGAACCAGGGCTCAGCGAAGAAGCGTTCTTCGAGCCGGCCAACAACACGTATCCGTTCGGCTGCCACATCTCGATGCTCGAAATCGATCGCGACACCGGCGAACCCACGCTCCTCAAGCTCGTGGCGGTGGACGATGCCGGGAACTTGATCAACCCGCTGATTGTCGAGGGCCAGATCCACGGCGGCCTCGCGCAGGGCATCGGCCAGGCGATGGTCGAGGAGACCGTCTACAACGAGGACGGTCAGCTCCTCACCGGATCCTTCATGGACTACGCGATCCCGCGCGCGACCGATTTTCCGCGCTTCGAGCTGCACAACACCGTGACGCCGACGCCGGTGAACCCGCTCGGCGCCAAGGGCGTGGGCGAGGCTGGCACCTTGGGCTCGACGCCATGCATCGTCGCGGCCGCGGTCGACGCCCTGGCCGAGTTCGGCGTCACGCACATCGACATGATGCTGCGGCCGGAGAAGCTGTGGCGCATCATCCAGGGAGGCCAGTCGTGATTCCTACGTCATTCACCTACCATCGCGCCTCATCGGTGGACGACGCGCTGTCGAAGCTGAGGGCGACTGAGGGCGCAAAGCTGCTCGCCGGCGGGCACAGCCTCGTCCCGTTGATGAAGCTTCGCCTCAGCGAGCCGGCCGCGCTCATCGACATCGCGAGAATCCCCGAGCTGAGCGGAATACGAGAGAGAGACGGCCGGATCGAGGTCGGCGCAGGCACGACACACCGGGACATCGCCGTCTCGGCCGTGCTGCGCGAGAAGTGCCCGGTCCTTTCCGACACGGCCGTGGAGATCGGCGACCCGCAGGTGCGCAATCGCGGGACGCTCGGCGGCAGCCTCGCCCATGCCGACCCGGCGGCTGATTACCCCGCCGCGATGCTCGCCCTCGACGCCGAGATCCACCTGAAGGGCCCGAAGGGACCGCGAGTGGTGACGGCGAACGATTTCTTCAAGGGACTCTTCACCGTGGATCTGGCACCCGACGAACTCATCGTGAGCGTGCGGTTCGCTCCCGTCCGTGCCGCCGCGTACGCCAAGCTGCACCAGCGCGCCTCGCACTTTGCCATCGTCGGCGTGGCGGCTGCGGTGACCGTCAGGGACGGCATGATTCAATCCGTCCGGCTGGGTCTCACGGGAGCCGGCACCCACGCCACCCGGCTGAGCGCGGTCGAAGCCGCGCTGGCCGGGAAGTCGGCTACTCCGGAAGTCGTGGCTCGAGCGGCGGCGCTCGCCTCGCTGGATGAGGTGAACTCGGACATCCACGCGAGCGAGGCGTATCGCCGCGCGATGATCCCCGTCTTCACGAGACGGGCGCTGGACGCGGCCGTGGCGCGCGCGTGATCGGTCAGACGGCGAGAGTGGGCCACGCCGGGCCCGTCAGCCGGCGAGGCGGTTCTGCAGGCAGGAGAAGAACCGGTCCTGCATCATCTTCGAGACGCCCGCGATGAGGCGTTGGCCGACGCGCGCCATCGGTCCGCCGGTCTGCACTGTCCCGGCGAGATCCACGATCGTGCCGGTTCCGTCGGGCCGGAGCGTCACCGCGGCGCGGCCCTTCACGAATCCCGGCTTTCCCTGTCCCTCCACGGTGAGGACATAGGACGCCGGAGGAGTCTTCTCGGAAATGATCACCGTCCCCGTGTAGCGGCCCGTAATCGCCGCCAGAGCCACGGTCAGCGTGGCGCGGTAGCGATCCTCACCCTCTGGTTCGAGATTGTCGCAGCCCGGAATGCACGACGCGATCACCTCGGTGTCCATCAGCAGATCCCAGACGCGGTCGGGGGGTGCATCGAAGTGGTAGCTGCCGGAGATGTCCATCAGCGCACCGACCCTTCCAGCCCGGGGCGTGGCGCTGGCCGGCCTCTCCGGCCACGCGCCGCCACGACGTTCAAGTGTAGCGCCAGATCTCCGAGGTCCGCGAGCGTGCGCGCCGGCAGGAAATCGTCCACGAACGGCAGCGCCGCCTGAAGCCCGCGCGTCAACGGGGCGTAGTCCAGGGTTCCGATCAACGGGTTGAGCCAGATCAGCCGGTAACTGCTGCGCTGGAGGCGGGCGACCTCGTCGCGCAACAGCACCGGATCGCCGCAGTCCCACCCGTCGGAGATGAGCAGCACCACCGGACCCTCGCGCAGGACGCGTCGCGACCACCGCTGATGGAACTGCCGGAGGGCGGGTCCGATCCTCGTGCCGCCGGACCAGTCTGGGACCACGCCGGACACGGCCGCCGCGGCGGCGTCGAGGCGGCTGACGCGCACCTGACGCGTGACGCGGGTGATCGTCGTCGAGAACAGGAAGACCTCGAGCTTGCGATGGCGTTGGCCGACACCATGGGCGAAATGCAGGAGCATGCGCGAGTAGCGCTCCATCGACCCGCTCACGTCGCACAGCAGCACGAGCGGCCGCGGCCGCACTCGTCGTCGTCGAGTCGGCAGGGTGAGCACTTCGCCGCCCGTCCGCAGGATACGGCCAAACGCCCGGCGCAGGTCCACCCGTGGGCCCCGGCCGCGAACCCAGCGCCGGGTCCGGCGGTTGCCGGGAATCCACGCGAAGCGATCGAGCGCCGCGCGCGCCAGCGCGATCTCATCCGACGAGAACTCGCCGATGTCCTTGCGCGCGAGCGAGGCGGCGTCGCTCCAGGTCTGAATCGCGCCGGTCGGTGACTCCTGGTCGTCTGTCCCGGCGGCCGGCCTCGTGTCGGGCGGCGCCGCGACACCTGCGCGGGCGGTCACGCGTCTCGCGGTCGTCCGCGCGGAGCCGGCGTCGGCGCTCGACTCCCTCGTGGAGTGGTGCTGGTGGTCGCGCCAGAACGCGTTGAAGGCTGACTCGAACGTGGCCAGCTGATCGTGGTTGCGGACGAGCAACGCGCGGCAGGTGTGGAAGACCTGGTCGCGCTCGCGCAGATCGACGAGGGTGAGCGCCTCGATCAGGTCGAGCAGATTCCCCACCGGCACGTCGAAGCCGGCGCGCCGCAGGAGGCGGCCAAAGACGAGCAGGTTGTTGGCGAGGCTAGACACCGCTTCGTGACGCGGCCCGCTCGAGCAGCGCCGTCAGTCTCTCCCCGCGGATCGCGTCGAGGTCGTCTTTCGCCTTGAGCACGGCGCCAATGGTGTCCTCGACGGCCGCGGCGTCGAGCGTCTGGCGGTCCAGTGCCGTCAGGGCGGCCACCCAGTCGATGGTCTCGGACACGCCGGGCACCTTGTACAGCTCGACGCCCCGCAGCTCCTGCACCAGCGCCGTCACCTGGGCGGTCAGGGTGGCGGCAGCGTGCGGGACGCGGGCACGCACGATCGCCATTTCCTTCTCGAACGACGGGTACTCGATCCACTGGTAGAGGCATCGCCGCTTGAGGGCATCGTGCACCTCGCGCGTGCGATTCGACGTGAGGATGACGAGCGGCGGCTCGGCAGCGCGCACCGTCCCCAGCTCGGGAATCGTAATCTGGAACTCTGCGAGCAGCTCGAGGAGGTAACCCTCGAACTCTTCGTCCGCGCGGTCGATTTCATCGATGAGCAGCACGGCGGGGCGAGCACGCGCAGGATCAATGGCCTGCAGCAGCGGGCGTTTGATCAGGAAGGCGTCGCTGTAGAGCTCGCGCCGCGCGGCCGCCCGGTCGAGCTCGCCAGCCGCCTCGAGCAATCGCAGCTCCACGATCTGGCGCGCGTAGTCCCACTCGTAGACGGCCTGCGAGACGTCCAGCCCTTCGTAGCACTGGAGGCGGATCAGGTCGGCATCGATCGCCGCGGCGACCGCCGCCGCCAGCGACGTCTTGCCGACGCCGGCTTCTCCCTCGAGAAAGAGCGGCCGCCTGAGACGGAGGGCCAGGTAGAGCGACACGGTCAAGCCGTGGTCGGCGACGTAGAGGTGGGCGGCCAGGCGCTGCCCGAGGTCGGCAATGGAGGCGGGAACGATCGGCATGGCTCGTGTATCAGGGCCGGAGGGGGTCTTCGATTTTCAGCCCCTTGAACCGCCGATAGGCTCGGTCACTCGAGCACAGCGTCGCGTCGTACTCGAGCGCGAGGGCGGCCAGGTGTGCGTCCGTGGTCAGGTTGCCGCCCGTGCCGGTCTGGTCGAGGAGGCCTCGCAGGAGCAGCCAATGGCGATCGCCCGGCAGCACGAGCACGGTGAGCGGATGGTCGATCCAGTGTCCGGCCATGTCGAGCGCGCGCTTGAGGGGAAGGGGGGAGGGCAAGACGCCCCGACGCGTCGTCAGGCGGAGGAACCCCGTCACGACAGGCCAGGCGAGACCTGCTCGTCGCCGTAGATCTCCCGGCCTGTCGCCGCATCGAGCACCGTCAGAATGCCGTTGTCGTTGACGACGTACATCCGGCCACGATAGACCAGCGGCGACGACGTGTAGGCGGACGTGCGAGGGTGGAACCAGGCCACGAAGGCGTTCTGCTCTTCGCCTTTGGCGAGGGAGATGTCGCCGCTCGCGCCGGGGCCCACCGCGAACACGGGGCGGTTGGACTCGCCCTGCGAACCGGTGGCCAGATACAGCAGGCCGCTGGCCGCCACCGGGCTTGGGGTCGACTGCCCCGTCAACCCGCTCAGACGCCACAGCTCCCGGCCCGTGTCGAGCGCGTAGCCGACTGCGTGCTGGCGTCCGATGACCACGAGCTCGGTCCTCAGGTCGTGCTGCCACACGAACGGCGTGGACCAGCCTGACGTCAAGCGTCCGGCAGGCAGGTTCCGTTCGACGGCCCAGAGCCGGGCGCCGGTCCTGGCATCGACGGCGGCGACAAACGACTGGCCGTCGTTATCGTGCAGGACGAACACGCGCCCGTCTTGGACGACCGGCGATGACGCGGTGCCGAAGTCCAGGTACATCGGCTGCGGGTCGAAGCGCGTGTGCCACAGTGCCTTGCCGTCGAGCGCATAGCAGAACAGACCGACGTTGCCGAAGTAGACATACAGACGCTCGCCGTCGGTGGCCGGGGTCTCCGAAGCAAACGTGTTCTTGCGATGCCGGCCGCCCACGGGCGCGCCCTTGTGGGCCTCCCGCTCCCAGATCTGCCGCCCGGTCCAGGCGTCGAAGGCGTAGACCATGTAGCGGATTTCTCCGCTCTCACTGGTCAGCTCGATGTCGCGCGCGATGACCCGGCGATTGACTTCCTCGACGCTCAGTCCCTGCTTCGACAGATCGGCGACATAGTCGTTGCCGAAGATCCCGGTAGACGGCGCCTTGAACGCGCCCGGGCTGATGGCCGACGTGACGAACACCTGGCGATGCCAGACCACCGGCGACGACCAGCCGCGTCCCGGCACCTCGGTGTCCCAGGCCACGTTGTCGCTCGTGGACCACTTCGTCGGCAGATTGGCTTGATCGAGAATGCCGGCGCCCGCCGGTCCGCGAAACTGTGGCCAGGCCGCGTCTGGCAGGCGTCGGCCTTCGATCATCGCCAGTGCGGCCACTGTCAATGAGGCCACGAGCATCGAGTGTCGTCTCATTTGTTTAAGGCGCGCGAGGCTGCGCCTCGGACCGTCGAACGTGCGACGTGCGGACTCAATCGCTGCGATCCTGAGTCTTCAGGGACTCTAGCACACGACTCCGGTCGCGCAGGTGTCCGGACTAATAGCAGTGAGCGCTCAAGAGCCCAGGCGGACCTCGACGAGGGTCGGCCAGCGGCTCAACGAAGGCGCCAGCGGGCGCGCGCGGGCGGCTCGATGGGCGAGACGTTGGCCTCACGCGTCGATCACCCGCACGTCGTAGCGCTCGAACACCGCATCCGTCGTCATGATTGGCACCCGTTCGGCAACGGCCTGCGCGATCAACAGCCGGTCGAACGGATCGCGGTGATGCGGGGGCAGCGCGCCGGCACCGAGCGCGTGGGCCTGCTCGATGGCCAGCGGGGTCGTGCGTAGCGCCGTCGTGCGCGACGGCACGTAGCGTGCGGGGGGCTCGGGGAGCTGGAGCCTCCCCAGCGCGTGTTTGATCGCGATCTCCCAGGCGCTGGCCGACGAAAACAGCAGCTCGTTGTCAGCGTCGTCCAAGAGCGCGCGCGCGCGTGCCGAGAGCCGCTCGGGCGCGGCAGCCATCCAGAGCCAGCACTGCGTGTCGAGCAGCACTCTCATCGCTCGAAGTCGCGGAGCACATCATCAGGCAGTGGCGCATCGAAGTCCGGGGCGATCACCACGCGGCCGACGTCCAGCCCAAGCGGTCGGCGGCGGTCGGAGGCGATCGGAACCAGTCGCGCGATGGGCGTGCCTGCCTTGGCGATGATGATGTCTTCGCCGTGTGCCACTCGTTCGAGCAGGCGAGACAGGTGGGTCTTCGCCTCATGGATGTTGACGGTGACAGATTTAGCCACAGTTCATGTTGACTAAGTCATCCAACTAAGTCAATAGCCTTGCTGTTTCCGTATAACGAGCGCTACGAGGCGCCTTCGTGCCTCGATTGTCGCATGTTCGTGCCTTATCATAAGCATCATCGTGCTATCATCGAGGCATGAGAACCACCATCAAGCTCGACCCTGACGTCGGCGCCGCGGTCGAACGGATTCGGAAGAGCTCGTCGCGAGGCGTCAGCGAGACCGTCAACGATCTCATTCGGCGCGGGCTCGGCGCGCGGGCACGGGCCAGGCGATTCGTCCAGGCGAGCGCGCCGGTCGGTCTTCGAGTCGACGTCAGCAACGTGGCCGAGGTGCTCGAACTGCTCGAGGGGCCCGGGTCTCGCTGATGCTGGTGGACGCCAACCTCCTGCTGTACGCGGTCGACGCACGCAGCCAGCACCATCCGACGGCCTCCGCGTGGCTGCAATCGATCATGAACGGCGAGCGTCGCGTCGGCCTGCCGTGGCTCAGCCTCAGCGCGTTCGTTCGAGTCATCACCAATCCCCGCGCCTCGGAGCGCCCGCTGACGGGAACGGAGGCGTGGGCGTACGTCCGCGGGTGGCTCGAGTGCGACGTGACGTGGATTCCGAATCCGACCGACCACCACGCCAAAATACTCGGCTCCCTCATCGCTCGCTACGACCTCAGGGCCAACATGATCGTGGACGCTCAGCTGGCGGCGCTCGCCCTCGAGCACGGGCTCACGATCTACTCGGCCGACACCGATTTCGCGCGCTTCTCGGAGGTCGCGTGGGTGAACCCCCTGGCGGGGGCCTGATTTTGTTCCACAGCGGGAGCACCGGCCTGAGATCGAACGCCTCGGTTCGGGTCTGCACCCGAAGGCCATGCGGCCACCACTCCGCACGGGAGCTTCAAGTCTCGCGAAGCGCCACTATGAAGTCGATGCTGCAGCCGCGGTCATCGGCTGGGCGCCGGATTCCTGATCAGCTTCGCCCGCCACTCGTCAGCCTTGGTCGGCCTGCCCCACGCCTCATAGAGCTGAACGAGCTGCTCGACGACGGCCTGCGTACGATCGTGGTCAGCACCCATTGCTCGAGCGCGCGCCTCGTACGCAGACAGCGCGAGCGGTTCGGCTTCGGCGTGGCGGCCCTGCGTCGCATACATCGCGGCGAGTGCGTACTGAGTGACGGCGGTCCTTGGGTGATGCTCCCCGAGGACGCGACGCTCGCCGGCAATGGTCTCGAGATACAGCGCCTCTGCCGGACCCTGTTTCCCGAGCTTGTCGTAGATGGTCGCGAGATTGTGCATGTCGGTCAGCACACCCGGGTGGTCCGGGCCGAGCGCCCGCGTGTCGGCCTGAAGTGCTCTGAGCGCGACCGGCTCGGCCTCCGCATAGCGGCCCTGTGCGTAGTAGAGCGACTGAAGGCTGCCCAACGACGCGAGCGTGTCGGGATGGCCGTCGCCCAGGACGCGGGTTTGCACGTCGAGGGTTGAGCGAACGAGGTAGTCGGCGTCATCCCAGCGCTTCTGAAGCACGTACAGGCTGCCGAGGTCGAACTTTGCTCGCAGGGTATCGGGATGCTCGTCACCCAGCACTCGTCTGCGGCCGTCGACCACTCGATGGTACAGCGGCTCTGCCTTGTCAAACTGTCCCAGGAACCAGTAGACGTTGGCGAGCTGATTCATGGCGGTCAGCGTCTCCAGGTTGTCGTCGCCCAATCGTCGCTCCCGCGTCGCGACGGCCTGCTCCAGGAGCGTCTGGGCCGCCCCATACACCCCCAGGTTCGTGTAGACCTCGCCCATCGTCGCTTGCAGCCGAGCCTGCACGTCTGGTTGGTCGCGCAACGTCTGATCGATGTCACGAGCGCCCTTGTCGAGTATCTCGCGTGCGGTGACGCTGCTGCCTCGAGCGTCGCTCGGGTCCGATACCTTGAACAGACCGGCGAGGAAATCCGACACCTGCTTGGCCGCCGCAGCCTCAATGGTGGCCCGCTCGGCCTCGCGATTCGCCCGATCGCGTTCACGAGCGATCCGTTGCGCCTGCACCGCCATCACGGCGGCGAACACGACCAGCACCACCACGAGCGCGGCCGCGGCTGTCACGCCGTATTGGTGGCGTTTGACGAACTTGCCCACGCGGTAGGTGGCGCCGGGGGGCCCGGCGCTCACCGGCTCGCTCCGGAACGTGCGGCCAATGTCCGTCGACAGATCATTCGCCGTCGCGTAGCGGCGCGTCCGGTCCTTTTCGAGCGCCCGCATCGTGATCCAGTCGAGGTCGCCGCGCAACTGGCCGACGAGCCGAGCGGGCTCGGTGCGGCGATTCTGCGCGACGTGCTCGGACGTCGATCCATTCTTCGTGATTCGCGTGCTCGGCCGCGCCGGCTCGACCTCGCGGATGGTCCGTCGAATCTCGTCCAGCCCCTTCTGTCGAAGTGCGCGAGCGTCGAACGGCAGGCTGCCGGTCAGCAACTCGTAGAGGATAACGCCCAGGGCGTACACGTCCGTTCGCGTATCGACGTCGAGACCGCCCATCTCGGCCTGCTCGGGGCTCATGTACTCGGGTGTCCCGACGAGCACCCCGAGCTCGGTATGGAGCGTGCGGTCCGTGAGATGCTGCGTCATCGCCTTCGCCACGCCGAAGTCGATGATCTTGGGCACGGGCCGATCGTCCTGCAGGGTCACCAGCACATTGGAGGGCTTGAGATCTCGGTGAATGATGGCCTTCTGGTGGGCGTGCTGCACCCCATCGCACACCTGGATGAAGAGCGCGAGCCGCTCGCGGGTCGTCAGCCGATGGCGGTCACAGTACGTTGTGATGGGCTCGCCCTTGACGTACTCCATCGCGAAGTACGGCCGCCCCTCGGGCGTGCTTCCCGCGTCGAACACGCGGGCGATAGCCGGATGGTCCATCAACGCCAGCGCCTGGCGCTCGGCCTCGAACCGCGCCACGACGTGGGCGGTGTCCATGCCCGCCTTGACCACCTTGATGGCGACCTGGCGATGAATCGGCTGCACCTGCTCGGCGAGCCACACGTGGCCCATGCCGCCTTCGCCGAGCGGCTGCAGCAGGCGATAGGGGCCAAACGCAAGGCTCGGACGGCCCGCATCCGGCGTCGATCGCGTGACGCCAGGCTCGTCTGGGTCTCTCGGGGCCACTCGCTCGGAGTCCATGGGATGCGCCTCCCTGCGATTCAGACGTCAGAAGTTCTCAGCGACGCACCCATTTCCACCGCGTCCCCCACGGTCCAGGATGTGGGACGCGCTGGAGTAAACTGCCCCGCGTCATCGGCACCGAGGCAGCCAAGTACCCTCCCCTCCGAGTCCGTTCTGATACGTGTCGATCGCTGCGGTCGAGCCAAGCACCAGACTATTCTACGCGCGCCGTTACGCACCATCGCGGATCCGAATCGGTCCCGGGCCACGCGACGAAACGGCGCCGCGCACCCGCATTCCGTGAGAGCCACGGCCAACCGCCGGGCCACGCACGCCGGAACCGGCGCGACGGTAGAATGGGCGCCTCTACCGCTCGATGCGGCCGCTACCCCGGTTGAGCAGGGATCTGACGCCGGCTCATGGGGGCCGGTCTGCACCAGATCGGTGGCCAGACCCACCGTGCGGGGGCGACAGATCACATGAGAGGGCGCACATGACGATCAGACTCACCGCAGCAATGATCCTCGGCCTGTGTGCACTCCTCGTCGGCGCCAATCCACACGGCGCAGCGGGACAGGCGGGTGCGGGGTTGAACGGCGTCCCGACCTTCGAGGCCGATCCCGCATGGCCGGCGCTGCCCGCCGACTGGTCGTGGGGACAGGTGATTGGCATCTTCGCCGACACCCGCGGGCACGTCTGGACGTCGAGCCGCAGCCGCATCTCGGAGTGGGATCCGCAGGGCAAGCTCCTGCAATCGTGGGATGCACGCGGCCCCGATGGGAACTGGAGCACCATCCACGGCCTCTTCGTCGATCACAACGGCTTCGTGTGGACCAACGCACGTGAGAGCAATCTGACGGTCAAGTTCACGCGCACGGGTCAGGTCGCGATGATCATCGGCAAATACAACGAGACGGGCGGGAGCAACGACACGACGCTGATGGGCCGCCCCTCGGAGATCTGGGTGGACGCCGCGGACAACGAAGTCTTCGTCGCCGACGGCTACGGCAACCGCCGCATCATCGTGTTCGACGGCGCGACGGGACGCTACCTGCGGCACTGGGG
>JBQTIE010000112.1:0-3359 GCA_052389315.1 Acidobacteriota bacterium | reverse complement strand
CGATAGGTGCTCACGGTCTTGACGCTGAGTCCCAGCGACGCGGCCGCCTCGCTGACCGTGCGTCCGGAGGCCAGGTGATGCAAGACCTGTTGCTCGCGATCCGAGAGCCCCGTACGCGGCCGGCTCTGCGGCGCCGCGCCGGTTCCAAGGCGACCCGCAGGCGTGGTCGTCCCGTCGCGGACAGCCTCCAACGTCGCCAGGAATGCGTCCGCCGAGCTGTCGCGCATGAAACAGGCGACGGCACCAGCGTTCACCGCCCGACGGGGGAAGTGATACTCGGAGTGCACACCGACGACCAGGATCGGCAGCCGAGGCGACAGGACGTGCAGGCGCTTGAGCCGCTCGAGCTGGTGGTGATTCGGCAGGGCGAGGGCCAGCACGACAGCGTCCAGGCTGCCATCCTGCACCACCGATCCGTCTCCCCGGGTCACGTCGAAGACCGTGACAACAGCGCCCACGGAGTCGAGCAGTCGTCGAACGCCGAACTCGACCAGCCAGTGGTCTGTGAGCAGGAGCACCCGAATCGGGTCCCCACCGGGGCACGCCAGCGTCGGTGGACCGTCCATGACACGGCTCCTCCCTGCCCTCCATAGACGGACGCGACGACCCGGTTTTCGCTTTACTCGTCTCGAAGCACTACCACGGGGTCGACACGAGTCGCCCGGCGCGCCGGCACGAATGCGGCCACCGCGGCGGTCAACAGAATGGCCAGGGCCACTGCCGCCAACGTCGCGGCATCGGTCGGCCTCACCTCGTAAAGCAGGCTCTCCATCAACCGAGTCAACCCGGCCGCACCGGCCAGCCCGGCGATGAGACCTGCCGCCGCCAGCCCCAGTCCCTGGCGCAGGACAGACCGGAGCACGGTGGCGCGCTCGGCGCCGAGCGCCATCCGAATGCCGATCTCACGGCGGCGTTCGCTCACCATGAACGACAACACGCCGTAGGTGCCAAGGGCGGCGAGCACCAGCGCTAGCCCCGCAAAGCCGCCGAGGAGGTTGGCCAGCAGGCGCGGCCGGCTGAGCGCTTCGCTGAAGACCGCGTCCATCGGGCGGAGCTTGATGATCGGCAGCGTCCCGTCGGCCTCGCGCACCGTGGATTCCAGGGACGGGGCCAGCGTCTCCAGCGGCAGCGTCGAGCGCACGATGAGGTGCAGGTTCGCCGGGTAGAAGTTGAGCGAGGCGAGCACATCGTTGAGGAAATAGAGCTCGGTCCCGGTCTTCTGATCCAGGCCCCCCTGCTTGACGTCCTTCGCCACGCCGATGATGGTGAGCCACGGGGTGTCGGACCCGAACGACGGCCGTACCCGCCGCCCGATCGCCGACCGGTCGGGCCAGAACGTCCGGGCCATCGTCTCGTTGATGATCACGGCGGGCGCCACATCGGGATCCGAAGCGTTGAACGGCCGCCCGTCGGCTTCCTCGAACGCCCTGCCCTCGACGATGGGAATCCCCATGGTGTCGAAGTAGCCGGCCGTGACGTAGTTGTAGTAGTCGACGTTTTCGAACGGACCCTCCGGCGGTGCGGTATAGCCGTCGATGTCCGTATCGTTGGCATCGACACGCCGCTGCGGTGGCAAGCCGCTCATGGCTGCCACGCGCTGAACACCCGGCACCGACGAGAGCGACGTGAGGAGGCGCGAGTAGAAGTCGCGGATCTGACTGGGCTGTGCGTATGTGGCGCTCGGAACATCGAGCGCGAAGGTAACGAGACGAGACCGGTCGAAGCCGGCGTCAACGTCGAGCAGATTCATGACCGTGCGCACCATGAGGCCCGCGCCGGCCACCAGGACGACTGCGAGCGCCACTTCCGCGATCACCAGGGAGCGGCGGACGGCGAAGCGGCCGCCTGTGGCTCCTCGCGCGCCACCTTCTTTCAGCGATCGTGTCAGCGAGGTCGCGGACAGATGACCGAGCGGTGCCAGACCGAACACGAGCCCTGTCGCGACGGCGACCAGAAGCGTGAAGCCAAGCACCGAGCGGTCGAGCGTGATCTCCACGGATCGCGGCAGGCTGTCGGGGAACGCCGTGACCAGGGCGCTCACGCCGGCGCCGGCCAGCACGAGCCCCACGCCGGCACCGAGCAGCGACAGCAGCGTGCCCTCGGTGACGAACTGTGCGAGCAGTCGGCCGCGGCCCGCTCCGAGTGCCGTGCGCACGCCGAACTCGCGGCGGCGGGATTCCGCACGTGCGAGCAGCAAGTTCGCCAGATTCGCGCAGGCGATGAGCAGGACGAACGCCACGGCGCCTTGCAGCACCCAGATGGCACGGCGCGCCGATCCGACAATTTCCTCCTGCACGGGCTCCATCTGCAGCGCGTGGCCGTCGTCCGAGAAGACGTGTTGCTTGACGCCGACGCGCTCGCCCCATGTCTTGACCAGCGTAGCCAGTTCGGCCTGCGCGCGCTCCTCGCTGCGGTCGTCCTTCAGGCGGCCGATCAGATAGAGATAATGGCTCCCGCGATTGCGCCGGTTCGTCGGGTCGAGCTGCAGCGGAAGCCACACCTCCACCCGGTTGTCCATCACATCGAAGCCGGCAGGCATGACGCCGACGACCTCTCGGCGCACCCCGTCGACGTCCACCATCTGGCCCACGATGTCTTCGCGTCCGGCAAAGGCGGATTGCCAGATCTCGTGCGACAGGATGGCCAGCCGCGGACCGTTGGCGCGTGTCTCGGCGCGGGTGAACCATCTTCCGCGAGCGGCCGGGACCGCCAGCGTCTCGAGCAACTCGCCATTGACGGCACCGCTTCTCACTCGGCGCGGTCGATCGAGGGCGGCGAGGTTGACCTCTGAAGTCGTGAACGCGCCGACCACCGCGAACATGTCGTTGATCTCGGTCAACTCGAAGTATTCCGGGGGCGAGACCCAGAACTGATCGAAGCCCATGTTGGGAAATCGACTCGTGACGAACATCAACTGATCCGCGCGGGGATAGGGAAGCGGTCGCAGGATGGCCGCGTTGACAATTGAAAAGATCGCCGTGTTGGCGCCGATGCCGAGCCCGAGCGTGAGGATGGTGACGACGGCAAACCCGGGCGCGCGCACGAGGTTGCGCGCAGCAGAGCGGAGATCCTGGCGCAGGTGATCGAAAGCCATGTGAGGTTGGACGGCGCACCTGCTCCGATGGTTCAGATCCTGGACGGGACGCCGCCGGCCAGCGCGTCATGGTGAACGGGCACCGAGACTGCTATAAGAGGCCGTGCGTCCACGCCTCGAGGCCGTGCTCGAGATCGCCGCCGCCGCGCTGCTGGGCACGACCACGGTGGCGTGGCTGAGCGGACCGCTGCGGGCCGAGATCCTGGGGGTGGCCCTCAGCGTCCGTACGCTGTCGCGACCGATGGTCGCGGTGCTGGTCGTGCTG
>JBQTIE010000111.1:0-5058 GCA_052389315.1 Acidobacteriota bacterium | reverse complement strand
CGAGCGCTGGCAGCACGTGCAGGCCCTGCACGACGAGACGGCCTGGGAAGACGCCCAGGCGCTCTTTGCCCTGGTCGAGCCCGAGTGGACGGGCGACGGCGGTGCAGGCCTCCTGCGTCAGGTCGGTTCGGCGGCGCGCTCCAATTCAGGATCGCGGTCAGCGCCGGGACGCGTCGGCTGATGGACGACTCGGGAACGCTTCGATCGCACGGCGGGGCTTGGCGGGTCGCTACGGCGCGTACACCCCGTCCGCCACGCTTCCAGGGTCCGGCCACGGACTTGCCGCCGCGAACTCGACGGCATCCTCCACCTCGGCCGTACACCGGCGATCGACGTCGTCCAGTTGCGCGCCCGGGACGCCGGCCGCCCCGAGCTGTCGCCGATAGGTTTGTACCGGATCGCGCGCCTTCCATTCGGCGAGCAGCTCGCGCGGGACGTACTCCGCGCCGTCGTGGACGGCATGGCCGAGCATGCGCAGCGTGTGCGCCTCGATAAGGCTCGGGCCGTCTCCGGTGCGGGCGCGGTCGACGGCCGCGCGCGCGGCGGCATGCACGGCCTCGACATCGTTGCCGTCGATGGTGGCCGTGTGCAGCCCGTAGCCGGCTGCGTGGCGCGCGATGCTCTCGACCTTCGACGCCTGCGTCCTGGACGTGGAGTAGGCGTACTGGTTGTTCTCGACGACGACCACGAGCGGCGCGCCATAGAGGGCGGCCATGTTGAGCGTCTCGTGGTAGAGCCAGGCGTTTGTCGCACCGTCGCCGGTGAACGTCATCGCCACGCGCGGCTCGCCCCGGTAGCGAAAGCTCATCGCGACGCCGAGCGCGACGGGCAGCGAGTGCGGCAGATGGCTGATGAAGCCGATGATGCCGCGCTCCAGGCTCGATATGCCGTGCAGGTTGGCGTCCCGGCCGCGCGTCGGGCCCGTCACGCGCCCGAGCAGGTTGGAGAAAATGTCGCGCGGCGTCAGCCCCCGCAGCAGGAACGCCCCGAGATCACGATGCATCGGCGAGACCACATCGTCCGGCCCGAGTGCGTAGGCCGCGCCCACGGAGATCGCCTCGTGCCCGCGCTGGCTGAACGTGCCGCCCACGCCGCGCCCCTGCTTCCAGTAGGCAAGCACGCGCTCGTCGAGCGTGCGCGTGAGCTGCATCCAGTAGTAAAGCGCGAGCCGCTGTTCGGTGATCATGGCTCAGTAGCGGGCCAGCTCCCTGGCGGCTTCGGCAATCGTCCGCGTTGGGACGATACGCGTCCTCGAGCGGTGGGCTGAACGGCACCGGCGTGTCGCGCCCGCCGAGGCGCCTGATTGGCGCGTCGAGCCAGTCGAACGCCGCTTCGGAGATGAGGGCCGAGATCTCGGCGCCGACACCGGCGAGACGATTGGCCGAGTGCACGATGAGCACCTTGCTCGTGCGCCGCACGGTGGCGAGAATCGCCTCGATGTCCAGCGGCTTCAGGGTCCGCAGATCGAGCACCTCGCAGTCGATGCCGACCCCGGCAAGCTCTTCGGCGGCCGCCAGCGACTCGCGCACCTGCGCGCCGTAGGTGATGATCGACATCGAGGTTCCGGCCCGCGCGACGCGTGCCTGCCCGATCGGCACCACGTACTCGCCGTCGGGCACGTGGCCTTTCATCGTGCGATAGAGCGGCTTGCTCTCGAAATAGATGACGGGGTTGTTGTCGCGCATTGCGGCCACGAGCAGCTCTTTCGCGTCCGCGGGTGTCCCGGGAGCCACCACCTTCAGCCCGGGCGTGTGTACGAACCAGGCTTCGGGGTTCTGGCTGTGGAACGGACCCGAGCGAAGCCCGCCATCGCTCGGCGCGCGGATCACCCACGGCACCGGCCCGATGTGCCGGTAGTGCGCCGTGGCGGCAAACTGCACGATGCTGTCGAAGGCGCAGCTGATGAAGTCCGCAAACTGCATCTCGACCACGGGGCGCAGGCCCATGAGCGCCATGCCGGTGGCCATGCCGGTGAAGCCGAGCTCGGCGATGGGCGTGTTCACCACCCGGCGCGCGCCGAACTCGGCCTCGAAGCCCTTCGTCACCTTGAACGCGCCGCCGAAGTCGCCGCCAATGTCCTCGCCAAGCAGCAGCACCCGAGGATCGCGACGCATCTCGTCACGGAGCGCCTCGCTGATGGCGGCAAGGTAGGTGAGCTCGCGGCCAGCGGCGGCAGCGTCTGCCTCCGAAAAGCCGAAATTGGAGGATGTGGCAGGTGGCTGCATGTCGGTCTCGGCTGATCCATCACCTGTGTGCATCACGCCAACGGCGCAAGACGGCTCGAGCGGCGCTAGTTGACGGTCACGTCGTCGCATCACTCCGCGGCCGCGATGCCGGATACCAGTGAACCAGCCAAGGGCTGCCCTTGATATCCCCTTCGCCCGGAAGCCCTTGGCTGGTTGCCAGTGTCTTTTCGGCCCGCTCCGCGGGCCTAGGACCGCTATGCGAACCACAACGAGGACACAATTCACGTTCCAGGCTGCATAGCGGTCCAAGGGGTTAGAAGACCGTGCGGCTCTCCAGGTGCCGCTCGATCGCCGCGCGGCTCCTCATCATCGGCCGCATCTTCTTCTGCGACGCCAGCGCGAGCTGGTCGTCCACGTGCTTCGATCCGGCGCGTGACCAGTTTCCGTACCCGAGCAGCGCCTCGCCGATGGGCGGCCCGTTCTTCTGGAACTCGAGCACGGCGTAGAACGTGTCGCCGCCCACGATCTCTGCCTTGCCGTTCACGAACGACCCCGTGTTAATGGTGCGGATCGCGCCAAGCGTGCCCGGCAGGCCGTTCGCCGGCAGATCCAGCAGCCCCCTGCGCAGGCGGATGACGTCGCCCCAGACGACGTGCAGCGTGTCGTACTCGTCTTCGAGCCGCCGCGCTTCGCGGTCGAGGAGCGCCGCGGCCTTCGCCGGGTCGGCAAAGCCGTCGGGTGTCGTCAGCGGCCTGGCTGGATCGGCGGGCACGCGATAGCCGCCGATGTTCTGAAAGCTGGCGCCGGCGCCCTGAATGAATCGCAGAAACAGGAGCGCGCCGTCGCTGTCGTTGTTGCCGTGGCGATCCCACTTCGAAAGGATCTCCGCAGCCTCCTTTGCCTTCGCGCTCCCGTGCTGGCGGGCCACGTCGACCAGGTCGTCCACGAAGTGGTCCGCGATCTCGCTGCGGGTGGACAGCTTCATCTCCTTGAGCTGGTCGAGCGTGATCCTGTCCGACTCCGAGAGCAGGCGTACGCCGCGCATCGACCGCTGCGTGTGGGCCGGTGGCGGCGCGATGTAGGGCGCGTACTTCGACCGATCGATCAGCGCCGGGTAGGTGGCGGTCCACGGCGAGTCGTTGCTGTTCTGCACCCACCCGCTCGGCGGATCGATGGCCTGCGGCAGTTGGTCGAACGGCACGATGTCGGTGCCAGGGATGAGATCGGAGCGGTCTCCTGGAATGACGCCGCTCCAGAACGCGTGGTCGCCATGTGGCCGCACGGGAGGCGCCGCGTTGTAGACGTACATGATGTGGCCGTCGCGGTCGGCGTACATCGTGTGGAAGATGGGCAGCTGCTGCATGCGCATGGCGTCCCGCCACTCGTCGAAGTTCCTTGCGAGGCCCATGCGCCAGAACTGCTCGAACATCCGCGGCCGGTCGGCGGGCGTGACGCGAAGCGCCACGGTCACGCCTCTTCGATCCGAGAACACCGGGCCGTGGACGGATCGCCGGATCGTGTGCGGCACGTCGCGCTGCGTGCCGTCGGGCTGGCGGACCTTGATCACTTGCCGCTCCACCTCAAACGCGCGCGTCTTGCCGTCGAGCACGTAGCCGTCGCCGTCGAGCCTCAGCCGGTAGACGTCGGCGCCGGTCGGCCCGTTCGTGGTCTGGGTCCAGGCCACATACTCCGTGAAGCACTGCCGGAGCACCGGGAAGCCCACCCACACGGCGCCGTACGAGGTCACGCCGGGCGCGGTGAGCTGCACCTCGAAATAGGTGTCCATGTCGGACCATGGCAGGTGCGAGTTGCTCATCAGCATCGCGTTGCCAGACGCGCTCTTGGATGGCCCGATCGCCCAGCCGTTCGAGCCATGCGTTTCGATGACTTCCTGCCGGATCCGTCGGTACACGTTCTGCTCGCTCGTCAGCCAGTCGTAGTGGATGACCCGCAGGCCGTGCGCGTAGACGTCCTCCGCGGTCAGCGGCAGGACGCGCCTGGCGGCCGCGCTCAGGAGATCCGGATGCTTTGCCGCCCAGGCGTTGAGGCCGTCGGCAAATGCGCGGATGAGCGGCGCAAACGCCGCGCTCTGCTGCGCCTCCCACTGCTTCGCCTTCTGCGGGATGCCTGTCGTCCGGACCCAGCGATCGCTGGCGAGATACGCGTCGCCGTAGAACTCGGCGCCGCGGCCGCGCGCCTGGGCGTAGAGCCGCACCAGCAGCTCGGCGTGCCCCTCCATCTGGGCGTACCCGTACGCGTGGAACAGGCTTGCGTGGTCCGGAGCGAAGATGTGCGGGATGCCGTAGGCGTCCCAGAGAATCTCGGTGCCCGTCGCGGGCGCCGCGGCTCGCGGACTGTGGCCGCCGACTGTCGCGACTGCGAGGACGAGGGCGAGTACGGCACTGGCGCGAAGGGCAGGCCGGCGGGCGATAGGCGGCATGGCGTCTCCCTTGTGAAGGTGATGCCTATATACCGTTGACGCGGGCAATCGGCAAGCGGACGCGCCGTTCGAGGCCGGATCGCGGCGGACGTGCCAGGCGCCGTCGCGGATCCTCGATCGTCCAATGCGCCGCCCGCGACCGCGCACGCCTACCGGCGAGCCACGCCGGTCTTCGGGAAGTCGTCGCCCTTGATCAGGGGCCGTCGACCACGTCGACCACGTGCCGCGCGATCGTCAACTCGCGGGCGGGCGGAATCACCAACTGTCCCGCGCGCGTCCAGAAGAAGTCCTTCACAGTCGCCCAATCGTTCGGCCCCTCGCCGACAAGCGCTGCCTCCCGCTCGGCGTCGTCGAAGAACGTCAGCGCCCGGAGCAGCAGCGTGTCGCTGATCTCCTGCCGATAGACCTTGCGAACCGATGCCAGGCACTCGG
>JBQTIE010000110.1:0-6038 GCA_052389315.1 Acidobacteriota bacterium | reverse complement strand
TGGGCCCAGCCTCCGTCGGATCCCGGTCCCCAAACGGGTCCGATCTCGGGGTACATGGAGCTTCACCTCAACAAGCCGGTCGCCGATCCGGCGCCGGCGGTCTTGGATTTCCATCGCTTCGTCCTGTTGTTCTCCCATCGCTTCTCGGATCGGTTGAGGTTCGTGGGCGAGCTGGAGCTGGAGCATGCCGTCGTTGAAGGCCTCGAAGAAGGTGGCGAGCTGGAGCTCGAGCAGGCCTACCTGGACGTGCTGCTGACGCCGGCGCTGAACTTCCGCGCGGGGATGCTGCTTGTCCCGGTCGGCATCGTCAACGAGCGGCACGAGCCACCGACGTTTCACGGGGTCGAGCGGCCATTCGTCGATACGGTGATTGTCCCCACGACCTGGTTCGATGTGGGCGCGGGCGTGCACGGGACCATCCGCGGGAAGGTTCGATATCGCGCCTACGTGATGGCCCCGATGGATGCGGCCGAATTCAGTGCCGAGGAGGGGTTTCGGGGCGCCTCACAGCATGGGGCGGAGGCCAATGTGCGTCACGTCGCCTGGACAGGGAGGGCCGAGTACGTCGGCATTCGAGGGTTGCAGGTGGGTGGCAGTTTCTGGAAGGGCAAGAGCAACGTCAGCATCCCGCGTCTCGACACGTCGGCGGGTCTCATCGAGGGCGACGTGCGCTTCGTGCGGGGACGATTCGAGGGGCGTGGCCAGTACGCGCACGGCTTCATCAGCGGGTCGGACGCGCTCAACGATGCCATCGGCCGACTCACCGGTATCAGCCCCAACGTGGCGCGACAGATTCGCGGATTCTATGTCGAGGGCGCGACTCGAGTCCTGCCGCGACGGTTTTCGCACGATCTCGCGGTGTTCGTGCGCTACGAGAATTTCGACACCCAGTATCGGATGGCCGCAGGCGAGGTGAAGCTGCCGCAGTTCGATCGCGACGAGTGGGTCGTCGGCGCCACCTATTGGCTCGATCCTGACGTGGCCTTGAAGGCGGACTATTCGCACGTCCGTTCCCAGAGTTCAGTGGTTCCGGCGCCTCGGTCGTTCAACGTCGGCATTGGATGGTGGTTCTGAAGATGGCGCGCGCACTTGTTCGAGGGTTCGTGGTTGCCGGCGTCGTGCTGGCCTTTGCGGCCCTGGTCCCGGCCGGAGCGCAGGATCGGCCATCCACGCGGCGCACTGTACACGTGGTCGCCGAGCGCTTCCTGTTCACGCCGTCGGAGATCACGGTGGAGCAGGGGACCACGCTGGAGCTTCGGCTCACCAGTGAAGATACGGACCACGGATTTCGCATCGCCGGACCGCGAGGATTCGACCTCACCGTTCCCAAGCGCGGCCGAGGCGAGGTCGTGGCGGTTTTCGAGGCGACTGAGCCCGGCGACTACACGTTCGAATGCTCGCGGATGTGCGGCGCCGGACACAGCTTCATGCGCGGCCGCATTCGGGTGAAGCCCCTCGGCTCCCATCAGGTGGCACCAGCGGGGCGGCGATGACACACTCCAGGTCGGTGCTCGGCGTGGCGTTGCTGCTGGTGGCCGCCGTCGCCTGGCAGGCTGGTGGCCAAGCCGTGCCGTTCCGGCCGGGCCAGCCGTTGGCGGGGATCACGCCCCACGACTTCGAACGGTTCCTCGTGGGACTCGACGATTTTCTCGAAGTCGAGACGGCCGAAGAGGGGCTGGGTCCCGCGTACAACGGGACAAGTTGCGCCGTGTGCCACAGCGTGCCGGCCATCGGGGGCGTCGGACTCGTCGCTGAGGTGCGGGCTGGCTTCCGCGAGGCCAGCGGCGAGTTCAGGCCGCTGATTGGCCAAGGCGATACCGGCGAGACGCTCGTGCACTTGTTCTCCACGCCAGGCCATGCGTGTCAGCCCTCCTTGCCGCCAGGCGTCAACGTCGTCGCCCGTCGCATTCCCATCCCGCTGTTCGGCGCCGGGCTCGTGGAAGCGATTCCAGACGAGGTCATCGAGGCGATGGCGGATCCAGACGATCGGAATCGTGACGGCGTCCGCGGGCGCGCCGCGGTGGTTCTGGACCTGGCGTCCGGCCAACGCCGCATTGGGCGCTTCGGATGGAAGGCCCAGCACGCCACGCTCATTGCCTTCAGCGCGGATGCCTACCGGAATGAAATGGGGATCACCAACGAGCTGATCCGTGACGAGCTGGCGATAGGCATTCCTGCCGACAGGATGCGCTTGTGCGATCCGATTCCGGACCCTGAAGATGTCCGCGATCCCCGGACGGGACGGTCGGCCCTCGACAACTTCGAGGCCTTTATGAAGTTTCTCGCGCCGTTGCCTCGTCGGACCGTCAACGAGCAGACCAGGGAGGGTGAGCGCGTGTTCGCCAGCATCGGTTGCGCCGCGTGCCACGTGCCGTCACTGCGCACCGGGTCGTCTGCCAACCCGCTGTTTCACCAGCAGATGGTGCCGCTCTTTTCAGACCTGCTGCTGCACGACGTGGGGACCGGGGATGGGATCGCCCAGGGACCCGCGCGACCGAATGAGATCCGCACCCCCGCGCTCTGGGGCCTGGGCGCGCGCGGACTCCTGCTGCACGATGGATCGGCAAGCACGATCGAAGAGGCGATCGAGCGACACGCCGAAGAGGCGGCGACTGCTCGATCAGGGTTCCGGCGACTCGACGCCGCGAGCCGGCAGGCGTTGTTGGCTTTTCTGAACGGGCTCTAGACGCGCGGGATCGACGGGGCCCGACGCGGCCGCGGCTACGCGCGCGCGTCCACGAGCACCTTCGAGGCCGCGCGCATCCCGATCGTGATTCGCTGATCCGACGGTCCCTTGAGGCGCACGCTGTCGGACACCTCGTCTCGTGCCTCGACCTCGATCGGCTGTCCAGGCTTCAGATCGTGCCGCTCGATGAACTGCAAGAACGCCGGGTCCTGATCCGTCACCCGGGTGACCGTGACCGGCGCGTGGAGGGGACAAGTGAGCAGCGTGTCCAGCTCGCGAACGACGAGCTTTCCTTCACGGCTGGGAATCGGGTCGCCGTGCGGATCCACCTCGGGATGGCCCAACAACTCGTCGATGCGCTCGATCAGCCGATCCGAGACTACGTGTTCGAGCTGCTCGGCGTCGTCATGCACTTCATCCCAACGCATCCCAAGGACCTGGACGAGGAACAGCTCGATCAACCGGTGGCGCCGCAACACGAGCGCCGCGAGGCGGCTGCCTGCGGGCGTCAGGCGGACACCGTTGTAGGGCTCGTAGTCCGCCAATCCCGCTTCCGCCAGGGCCTTCACCATCGTCGTGGCCGTTCCCGGAGCGATGCTCAGGGCGGCCGCGAGTTGGCCCATCGGTACGAGGGTTTGAGGGGCCTCGAGCCGCGTCTGGCCGAGAAAGATCGCCTTCAGGTAGTTCTCAACGGTGCTGGAAGGCAGCATCGACTGTGGATGACGTTAGTCTTAGTGGATCAACATTTTAGCAGAATTACAGGACACAGCTCCTTGACAGTTGGCCGTGGCCACGTTATAATTTTGATTAGTCAAAATTATAGAAATCTCGCCGAGAGGGTCCACAGATTACACAGATTACACAGATTAGGCAGATGGTTGGTCAATTCCAGGGCACGCCGAGGTTCCTGAGCCGGGGCCGAGGTCATTGCCGGCGGGGCGCCCACTCGGGACCCCACCAACGTGCCGTGCGGCTCCCGAACGAATCTGTGGAATCTGTGAAATCTGTGGATTGCTGGAATCTGTGAAATCTGTGGATTGCCGGAATCTGTGAAATCGGTGGATTGCCGGAATCTGTGAAATCGGTGGATTGCAATCGGTGGGTTGGAATCGGTGGAGATTGAATGCGTTGGACATTCTCGCGTCGATCATGGTTGCAGGTCGCAGGGCTTGGGTCGATCGTGATCGGGGCTGCGGCCTGGAGCCGCGCGGTCAGAGGGCAAACGCCGGTTCAAGTCCCCCACGAGGGACACCCGGCGCATCAGGGCCACTTGCTGGGGACGGTCGGTCGGGTGACACCGGTCGAACTGGATCCGGTGAGGTATCTGCGCAGCTGGAACTTCAATCACCTGCCGCCAGACGAGCGCAGCCAGGTCTATCGCGAGACCGTTCGTCCTGACGGGACCATGCTTCGCGAGTACGAGATCTTCGCGGTAGACCGCGAGGTCGAGCTTGCGCCCGGAGTGAAGTTCCCGGCCTGGACCTACTCAGGCCAGGTTCCGGGCCCGACGATTCGTGCCACCGCAGGGGATCGGTTGCGGGTGCGTTTCCTCAACCAGGGCACCCATCCGCACACCATTCATTTCCACGGCTGGCACCCGCCGGAGATGGACGGGGCTCTCCCTGAGCACCAGGTGATGCCCGGCGAGTCGTTCCTGTACGAATTCGACGCAGAGCCGGCGGGTCTGCATCTCTACCATTGCCACGCGGTCCCGTTGCGGCGACACATTCACAAGGGGCTCTACGGCACGTTCCTCATCGACCCGCGAGAAGGCCGCCCGGCCGCAGACGAACTCGTGATGATGATGAACGGGTTCGACACGAACTTCGACAACGAGAACGAAATCTACGCCGTCAACACGGTCGCCAACGCCTATATGGCTGAGCCGATCAAGGTCACCGTGGGGCGGCTGGTGCGGATCTACCTGGTCAACATCACGGAGTTCGATCTCATCAACAGCTTCCACTTGCACGGCATGTTCTTCGACGTGTTCCGGACTGGAACCGGGTCTGCGCCCAGCGAGCACACCGACACCATCACGCTCTGTCAGGGCGAGCGCGCCGTGCTTGAAACGACGTTCCGGTATCCCGGGGACTTCATGTTCCACGCGCACCAAAGCGAGTTTGCGGAGCTCGGTTGGATGGGGCTCTTCCGGGCGGAGGTGGCGCGGCGTGACACCTGATACCCGCGCCGCGGTCGTCGAGCCATCTGCTTCGGCGCCGCAATCAGCGGCGCTGGTCTGGCTGCTGGCGCTCGTGCCTCTCGCGCTGCTGGGCGTCCTGCTGGCCCTGCTCGTCGGCATTGGTCCCGCCACGCTGATTCAAGGCCGTCCGGTGCCGCCGGTCGAAGTGCTGGCCATCACTCGTGTGGACCTCTCGCCAGACCGCATCGAGTTGTCGGTGTTCAACGATGGACCAGACGAGGTGACCATTGCCCAGGTCATCGTCGACGATGCGTTCTGGGCGTTTGAGGCCAGGCCCGGCACTACGCTCCGACATTTGGGGCGCGCGGCGATCACCATTCCATACCCCTGGGTACAGGGCGAATCGCACGTCGTGCGGCTGCTCACCTCCACGGGCTTGACCTTCGATCGCGTGATACCGGTCGCGGTCGAGACGCCGAAGCCCAACGCGCGATTCTTCGGCGTGTTCGCGCTCATCGGTCTGTATGTTGGTGTGATTCCGGTGACGCTGGGGCTGCTCTGGTTTCCGCTGATGAGCCGAATCGGCTCGACCGGCCTGCAGTTTCTGCTGGCGCTCACCGTGGGCCTGCTTGCGTATCTGTTCGTGGACTCAGCTCACGACGGCCTCGAGGCGGCGGCCCGCGTCCCCGGGTCCCTGCAGGGGCCGGTGCTGTTCGTCTTCGGCGCCATCGCGGCATACCTGGCGCTGGAGTTGGTCGGAGGATGGCTGACCACACGCAGGCAGCGGGCGCGAGCGGCAGGAGTCAGGTTGCCCGCCGGCTGGGTGCTCGCGGTGCTGATTGCCGTGGGTATCGGTCTCCACAACTTCGGCGAGGGACTCGCGATCGGCTCGGCGTTCGCGCTTGGCGAGCTGGGTCTTGGCACGCTGCTCATCGTCGGCTTCACGCTGCATAACACGACGGAGGGGCTCGCCATCATCGCGCCGCTGGCGCGACGAGAAGATGCATCCGAACGTGTCGGCCTGGCGGGACTCGCCCAACTCGGTGCCATCGGCGGAGCGCCGACCATTCTTGGCGCGTGGCTCGGGGCGTTCGTGCAATCCCCGCCGCTGGCGGTGTTGTTCCTGGCGCTCGGCGTGGGGGCGATCGCGCAGGTCACTCGTCAGATTGCGTTGCAGGGCGGTCGTGATGGACGGCTCGTGGACGCGGT
>JBQTIE010000109.1:0-14257 GCA_052389315.1 Acidobacteriota bacterium | reverse complement strand
GCGCGGTGGCTCGAATCGACGCGAGGTTGGCGACATTCACCGCGCCGACGACCAGGACGACGACAACGCCACCCCACAGCAGGTACAGGGTGGTGGCCACGTCAGCGATCAGCTCCTCTTGCAGGATGGCTGCGCGCGTGTGAAACCCCGCGTTGAGCAACACCTCCCGCATCTGCGGAAACCGCTCTAGATTCGAGGCGTTCAAAGAATCGAGCTGGGCCTGCGCCTGTTCGATGGTCGATCCATCCCGCAGCCGGCCCATCTGGTTCCAGTTGTTGCTGTGCCGGCGATCGTCGGCCCGGTCTTGAGCAGTGAACGCCGCCGGTGTCCAGAGCTGGACGTCCGGATCGATGAAGCGAAACGACGGCGGCGCCACGCCGACAATGCGGAACGGGGTTCCGTTGATCCGCAGGTCAGACCCGACGGCCGCGTCGGAGCCCCCGAACATCCGCTCCCAGAGTCCGTGGCTGAGGACGACCTGCCGATGCTGTCCAAACACCTCGTCCTCCGGGTTCAGAAGGCGGCCCCGGTAGGCAGACGTGCTCAGCAAGGTGAAGAAGGAGGACGAGACGGTCATGCTCGTCACCCGCTCCGGATCCCGGCCCGCCCCGCCGAGCGTGACGCTCGTCGTCCGATACATGGCGAACTGGTTGAAGGCCGTTATCGCGTCGAGCCGGTCGAAGTAGTCGGGCACGCCGTTCTGAGAGATGGGAACGCCGGCCCCCGGGTAGGCGTTGTTGACCGTCACGATGCGCTCTGGATCGGGAAACGGTAGGGGCCGCAGGAGGACGGCGCTGACCGTCGCGAAGATCACCACGTTGGCGGCCAGGCACACCGCCAGTGTGACGATGGTGGTGAGGGCGAAACCCCGGTCCCGCCACAGCAGCCGCGAGGCCAGCCGGAGGTCTTGCCACAGGCGATCCATGTCCACGCTCCGTCCCGGGCGAATCGCCCCGGTTAATCCTACGCTGAGCCGTCGCGGGCGGTTCCGGCGCCTGGGTGCTCTTGGGTATCACCCTTGAGTTGGCTTGCCAGCTGACTCCCCCCCTGCTACTCTGGCCCTACGGGTGCACACCATGCGGTCGGGCGGAGAGAACTCACCTGGCGGGCCGTCTGGCCTCTGGTGGCTGCCGCCGCTCTGTCTGGTCGGTCTGCTCTGCCCGACGGTCGCCTTCGCGGGCGACGATCGGCGTCCAGCCGCGGCCGCCGAGACCCAAGCGGCGCCGGCGCCAAGACGGCCGGACTTTCTGTTTGGCCGGCCCCGAGGCTCCCTCAGCATCCGCGGCAGCTGGCTGTTCGCGCGGGCGGGGAGCGACCTGTTCGACTTCGTGACGCGGGAGCTGACGATCGATCGCGGGGACTTCAACGCCCCCGGCCTGATCGCCGACCTGTCTTGGACCCTCACACCCAGAGTGGACGTGCAGGGCAGCTTCGACTTCCAGAAGGCCTCGATCTCATCGGAGTACCGGCGGTTCGTCGACAACAATCAACTGCCGATCGAGCAACAGACATCCCTCAAGACCATTCAAGTCACGGCCAGCGTGCGGCTGGCCCTCTCTCAGCGGGGAACCGAGGTGAGTCGGTTTGCCTGGGTGCCGCGTCGCGTGGTGCCCTACGTCGGCGGTGGCGGGGGCGCGACGCGCTACCAGTTCCTCCAGAGCGGCGACTTCGTCGATTTCGTCGACTTGTCGGTGTTTCCGGACCGGTTCGAGTCATCGGGTTGGGCACCGAGTGCGCACGCGCTGGCCGGCGTAGACCTCCACATGCACCGTGCGCTGTTTGGAACGGTGGAGGCGCGCTACACCCGATCGGCCGGCACACTGGGGCGGGACTTCATCGACTTCGATCCGATCGACTTGTCCGGGCTCACCATCACGGCGGGCATTCGCGTGCTGTTCTGAATTCGGGCGTTGGACGTCCATGAGGATCACACCATGATCACCCCTTCAATCACATTCGTGGTCGCGCTCGTCCTCCAGGGAGCCGTGGCAGGTCTACCTCCCAATGAGCAGCCCACCGCGACACCGGCACGGTGGGCTCCGTGGATTGGATGCTGGCAGGTTGTGGACGAGAGCATCGGCGAGGAACCGGCGACGCTCAATCGCCCGGCTGGGACCGCGGCCGCGCGCGGGCTGCGGGTCTGCGTCCAGCCGGCGGATGGAGCCGCCGCCACGCTCACGACGTTCCTCAATGACCAACCGGTGCGCACGGAAACGATCGTTCCCGGCGGCCAGCAGGTCGCGATCACCGACGCGGGCTGCCGCGGCTGGCAGCGCGCCGAATGGTCACCGCTCGGGGCGCGCCTGTACGCGAGCGCCGAGATCGGCTGCGACAGCCAGAGCCCTCGGCGGGTGTCAGGGATGGGAATGATGCTGGCCGGTCCAACTTGGATCGACATCCAGTCGATCGAAAGCGACGGCCGGCGCAGCCTGCGCGTGCGCCGGTACCGCCCGGTCGCACGGGCGGGCTCCGAGGCTCCGATGGCGCCGCAGATGACCATGCCCCTCGGCACGAGGATGAGCCTGGCAGACGTCAAGGACGCCGGCGCCCGTGTCACCCCGGAGGTGCTGGAGGCGGCCCTCACGGAGCTCCGCTCTGGATTCGACCTCGATGCCCGCGCCCTGCTCGACCTCGATCGGGCCGGAGTGCCCGATCGCGTGATCGACCTCATGGTCGCGCTCTCGTTCCCGGAGCGCTTCGAGGTGGTTCAGCGGTCCGGCTCGGCGTCGGGCGGAGGCTGGTGGGGCGGAGGGCTCTTCTCTCCGTGGTCGGACTACATGGATCCCCTCTACTACCCGTCGTACTACACGCCGTTCGGGTATCGCTACTGGGGCGGGTTCAACTCGTACTACTTCCTCGGTCCGGGGTTCGTCGCCCTGAATCCGCGAGAGGGCGAGTCGGTCGCGCCGAGCGGCACCGGACGTGTCGTGGACGGGTACGGGTACACGCGGGTGCGCCGCACGCAGCCGGAGCCCGCGAACCCGCGCGGTAACGGAACGGGCTGGACCACCGCCTCCACCGCGTCGTCTGGATCGGATCGCTCCGGCTCGAGCGGGGGCGTCTCCTCGTCCGGATACTCGAGCGGCGGCTCATCCGGTGGGCGGACCGCACAGCCCCGGCCCCCTGGCGGCCCCTAACGTCGGTTGTCGCATCAGTTTCAGCAAGGGGGCGCCGGCAACGGTGTCGGCTGGAGGCTCAAGCCGGGGGTCGCTGAAAGATCAGGACGTGTTGACGCGGAAGCGTCGAGTTGACCGTCGTGAGGCGGAACCCTTCACTTTCGACCTCCAGCTTGGCTTGCGCCACGGTCATCTTGTGCAAGGGCAGGATGGGGATCGACGGGTCCTCGCCCTTGTACTCGACGAGGACGAGTCGTCCTCCTGGCTTGAGCGCCGCGCGGATATGCCCGAGGACGGCCTGGGGATCTTGCAGCTCGTGGTACACGTCGACCATGAGCGCCATGTCGATCGACGCGGACGGCAATTTGGGATCCGCGGGATCGCTGAGCACCAGCGTCACGTTGTCGAGGCGTGTGCGATCCAGGCGCGCTCGCAGCAAATCGAGCATCCCGCGCTGAATGTCGGTCGCGTAAACGTGACCAGCCGACCCGACCAGCCGCGCCAGCCGCTCGGTAAAGTAGCCTGAGCCGGCGCCGATGTCCGCCACGATCGACCCCGGCGCCACCTTCATGATCGCGAGGGCCCTCGACGGTGCCTCTTCGGCCTCGCGCTCCTCACGCTCGAGCCAGGGTGCGCCGGCCACACCCATCGGCCGCGCGTATTCGCGCCCACTGAGCGGGTGACGGCCGACGCCTCGCTGCGCGGTCAGCCCCACGCTGACTGCCAGGACCGTCAGCGCGAGGGCAAGGAAACGAGTCTGCCGACCGAAGGACGCCACGGGGTCATCCTAACAGGTTCACGGCGCACGGCATTTGCGCCCGTTCTGTCGGTGTGGCACCCGCGGCTTCAACCGGCCGATTGATTCTGGTACCATGGTAGACTTCGCCAGGTGATAGACGAGCTGCAGTGGCTTGCCGCACGCGCCTGATGCGAATTCCGTTCCCTATCCTACTCACAGGAGAAGGCGCTATGAGCGGTCCTCTCGCCATCGGCACAGATGCCCCGGATTTCGAGGCCAACACGACCCAGGGGCCCATTCGCTTTCATGAATGGCTCGGCAGTTCCTGGGGCGTCTTGTTTTCACACCCCAAGGACTTCACTCCAGTCTGCACGACGGAGCTCGGCTACATGGCTCGCATCAAGCCAGACTTCGAGAAGCGCAACGTCAAGATCATTGGTCTCAGCGTGGACGGGCTCGATCGGCACGAAGGCTGGTCCAAGGACATCGCAGAAACCCAGGGCCATGCCCCGAACTACCCGATGATCGCCGACTCGGATCTCAAGGTCTCCAAACTCTACGGCATGCTGCCCGCGGAGGCGGGCGACACCTGCGAAGGACGTACGCCCGCCGATAACGCCACGGTGCGCAACGTGTACGTCATCGGCCCGGACAAGAAAATCAAGCTCGTGATTTCCTACCCGATGAGCACCGGGCGGAACTTCGACGAGGTGTTGCGCGTCATCGACTCGATACAGCTCACGGCCAAGCACAAGGTCGCGACGCCCGTGAACTGGAAGGATGGCGACGATGTCATCATCCTGCCAGCCGTCTCCGATGACGATGCGAAGAAGATCTATCCAGGCGGCTGGCAGGCACCCAAACCGTATATCCGCATCGTGCCGCAACCGCGATAGAAGCGGGGGCGGGGGCGTCAGGCGTCCGGGTGCTGGGGTCCGTGCGGTGCTCGGGTGCCTGAGCCGGAGGCGTGAGGCGGGCGCTCAGCCCGCCCGATACCGCCATGCGATCGTCGGGCCCGACGCCTGACTTGGCCCGGGGGCTTACTCTCGCGGCAACGCGAAGACGATGATGGTCGGCGAGCCAGGGTGGGCGAGCGTCCAGAAGTTCGATGGGCTCCCTGACGCGACGGCAACGTACTGTCGTCCCCCCGCCGCGTAGGTCATCACGCCGCCGCCCATCGGGCCGCCGGTGTTGAAGCGATAGCGCACCTCCCCGCTCCGCGCATCAAGGGCCAGGAAGTCGCCCGTCTACTCTCCAGTGAACAACAACCCGCTCGCCGTGGTCGTCACGGCAGCCACCATCGGGCGTGTGGAATGGTGCTTCCACTTCACGTCGCCCGTCGAGGCATCGATTGCCGTCAGCCATCCTTGTGCCTTGGATGGCGGATCCAGATCGTAGGTGCCCCCCATATACAACTTCCCAGGAATATGTCGCACCTGTTCGAAGGCCATGAACGTGCTGCACCAGTCCACGGCGGGCACATACAGCATGTGCGCCCCTGGGTTGTACGCCGGGCCGTTCCACTCGACGCCGCCCAGGACGCCGGGGCACGCATGGACCGGCTGAAATCCGACCGGTACGTCCGCGTTCTTCCGCGTCGTCACCGCCGCCTCATACACGACCTCGCGGCTGTCGCGATCGATCGCCCGCAGCACCCCGTCCTTCCCCGCCGTCGTCACGAGGCGGCGCGTCGCGCCATTGATGGTGGCCGTGAAGAGCGGGGTGGCATGGGTCAGATCCCAGTCATGCGAATCGTTGGGCACAATCTGACGATGCCAGCGGAGCTTACCTGTCCTCACGTCGAGAGCGACGATGGAGTTGGTGTACAGGTTGTCTCCTTGCCGGAGGTGGATCGGAATGTCCGGTGCCGGATTGGTGACCGCGGCGTGAAGGTCTCCGGTCTCGACGTCGAGCGCGAAGGCCGTCCAGATCGCCCCGCCTCCCACAGGGATCGACCGCGGATTCCTCCAGGTGTCGTAACCGGGTTCGCCCGGCTTCGGCACGGTATTGAATCGCCACACGGGAGATCCGTCACTCAATCGGAACGCCCCAATCCAGCCTTGCACGTTGTTCTCGCTCCCCGCCGGCCCGATCAGCACGAGGTCGTCGAAGACCATTGGCGCCATCGTGAAGGTCTCACCCTGATCGGGCTTGGCGACTTGTCGGGCCCAGAGCAACGCCCCCGTGTCTGCGGTCAGCGCTATCAGATAGCCATCCGGCGTGCCGCGAACCACGCGGCCATCCTTGACCGCCACGCCGCGGTTCCGCTCCCAGACCGTGTCGTCCAACGGCTTCCACGAGTGCCTCCACTTGGCGCGACAGGTCGCGGCGTCCAGTGCCACCGTCGCGGTCTGAGTGGTCACGAACATGACGCCGTCGTACACGATCGGCATCGTTTGGAAATTGTCGCGCTCCCCCACTTGATACATGCACGCAGGCGCCAGGCGTGCGACGTTGGCTGGCGTGATCTGATCGAGCGGCGAGTAGCGCGTGCCCGCGTAGTCCCGGTTGTAGAAGAGCCAGTCGCCCGCCGACGGGCTTTGAAGTCGATCTTGCGTGGGGCCGGTCGCTGGCGCGACCGCCCCCTTGCTGCCCGCCACAACAGCGGGCGGAGCCGGCGTCGGGGCTGGCGGTCGCGGGGAGGCGCTCGCTCGCAATGGTTGCCGGAGCGACGCGGAGTCGGCGCTCAGCGTCGCGGCTCCGGGGGTGTACCCGTTCTCGTGCAGGATGTAGGCGAACACGGCTGCGCGGTCCTGTGCCGACACCGTGCCTGAGGCACGAGGTGGCATGGTGGTGCGGATGATGAAGAACAGGTCATCCAGCGTGACGCGTGGATCGCCCCAGCTCTTTTCGAAGGCAGGGCCGACAAGCGGTGGCGCGGTGCCGTCAGTCAGCGACCCACCATGGCATGAGGCACACGAGTCCGCGTACACGGCCTGGCCTGCCTTCGCCTGCGCCTCAGTGAACAAGCCGACGTTCGAAACAGCCGGCGTGCGAGACTGCTGGGCATCTAGACCGCCATGCGGCCTCGAACGAGGATTCTGCACTCGTCGTGGAGCCGTAAAACGGTCCTGCGCGCGGAGCGCGCCCAGACGACAACACGAGCCATCCAAGGGCCCTCGGGCGATGGAGATATCAAGGGCAGAGCCCTGGGCGGGTTGGCCGAGCGTGCCGCCAAGAAAGATGAGCAGACAAGCGCACCACTGGGATCGACGCATGACAACCTTCCTCTCGAGGCGGTGAGACGGCTCCCCCAAACGCTAGCGGGCCCGGCCTGCGCGCGCAAGCCGAATCGAGGAGGGAGCTCCTGCGGCGAGGCGACCGGCCCAGTGGCGACGTCTACACCCACTCGGCGGGAGGTGTAATCGTCGACTCGGGTGTCGGGCCTGGGTCAGGGCGGCCGCTGCCCTCGAGGCGGCTGATGGCGCGTACCGTCATGTCGTGGTCGCACAGGATCTGGCACGACAGCCGCACCCCCGAGAGGCCGCGCGCCGCGAGCCGTTCCTTCTCCGCAGCCGTCTGGGCGGCGGGTTCGCCCTCGATGAACTCCACTCGGCACGTCGTGCACCGCGCGTTCCCGCCGCAGGCATGCAGGATATCCACATGGGCGTCCTGCTCGATCGCCAGCACGAGCCGCTTGTTGGGCTCAACCTCAACCGCACCAAAGCCTTCGACCGTCAGAATGGGCATGGAGAGTCATTCTATCAACCGCCGCGCCCAGGCACGATTTGACGACCGACTTGACACCGCGACGGCCCTGGCGATGATTGCGAGATGCTGACCAAGCTGCTGGCGGGAACGGTCCTTGGGATGGCGTCGATCGCCGCGCTGACGGGGGCCCCGGCGGCTGGCCCGGCCTCCTTCGTCCCTCGCGACATCGACGCGGGGTTTCGCGGTGGTTACGCGGTGGCCGTCGCAGATTTCAACAAGGATGGTCGACTCGATGTGATCGCCAACTCGCTGCAGGCGACCGAGCTGGCCTGGTACGAGAATCCGTCGTGGGCACGGCACGTCATCGTCCCGGAGATGCGGCAAATCGTCAATCAGGCGATGGCCGACCTCGATGGCGACGGGGTTCCCGAGCTCGCCTTCCAAAGCGCGTTCGCCATGCAGCCGGCCAAGAGCGCCGGCGACAACTGGCTGGCGCGCCACCAGGGCGATCCGCGACAACCCTGGAAGCTCGAGAAGATCGACAGTTTCCCGACATCCCATCACGTCGTCTGGGCGGACCTGGACGGGGACGGCCGCGTCGAACTGATCAACGCCCCGCTCATCGGGGCCAAGGGTCTCGCGCCCACCTACGACCAGGACAAAGCCCCTGTGTTCTGGTACAGCCCCCGGGATTGGATGCGACGCGTGGTGGCGGATGACATTCCCGGAATCATTCATCGCGTCCGTGTGGCGAAATGGGACCGCAGTGCGCGGGACCAGGTCTTCGTCGCGAGCTTCGAGGGCGTCGCGGTCTATCGCGCGACGGGCAGCGGGTCGTCCCTCACCTTCACGAAGCAATTGCTCTCGGCAGGCCACAGCGCGGACAAAGCCCCCCGGCTGGGCGCCAGCGATGTCGGCGTCGGCGCGCAGGACGGCAAGCCCTTTTTTGCCGCCGTCGAGCCCTGGCACGGCAACGAGGTCGTCGTGTACACGGAGAAGGCGGGTGCGTGGGCGCGCCGCGTCATCTTCGACAAGATCGGGGCGGGTCATGAAATCGCGGTCGTCGATCTGAACGGCGATGGCCGCGATGACGTGATCGCCAACGACAACAACCGCCCCACGCCCAACAACGCCGCCGCCCCGATGGGTGGCGTCCACGTCTTCTTCGCCCCGGACGACGCGGCGGCGGGGACCTGGACGTATCGGAAGATCGAGGACCAGGCGGCGATGAACAGCTGCGTCGGGGCCGACCTCAATCGCGACGAGCGACAGGACCTGGTGTGCGTGGGCGGCGGCGGCGTCCTCCGCTGGTACGAGAACCAAGGGGTGGCGCCTGGGCGATGAGGAATTGTGATGGTGGCTTTCTCCTGAGCTCGCCGGTCGTCCCCCTCCGCTGACCATGTCGACCAAGCCACGATCCAGCTGCAGCTGGCCCGCGAGTGACGCCTTCATGCAGCGCTACCATGACACCGAGTGGGGCGTGCCGGTACGAGACGACCGCACGCACTTCGAGTTCCTCATTCTCGAGGGCGCGCAGGCTGGGTTGAGCTGGCGCACGATCCTGCACCGGCGCGAGGGTTACCGCAAGGCGTACGCCGGATTCGACACGCAACGTGTGGCCTCGTTCGGCGCCCGGGACATCCGGCGTTTGATGGCAGACCCCGGAATCATCCGGAACCGGCTCAAGGTCGAGTGGTCAATCAAGAACGCCCGCCGGTTCCTGGAGATCACGCACGAGCACGGCAGCTTCAATGCCTACATCTGGCGCTTCGTGAACGGCAAGACCAAGCGCAACCGCTGGCGGACGCTCGAGGAATTGCCCGCAACCAGCCCGGAGTCCGACGCCCTCAGTCGCGACCTCAAGCAGCGCGGATTCTCCTTCGTCGGCAGCACCATCATGTACGCGCACATGCAGGCCACCGGGCTGGTCAACGACCACCTCGTGCAGTGCTTCCGCTACCGTGAGGTGTGAGCGGGCCGCTGATGCCGATCGGCGGCTTCGTGCAGATTCCGGCCGGCGCATTCCTGATGGGCAGCGACGAGGGCCAGGACGACGAGCGGCCAATCCATCGCGTCTGGGTTTCGGCGTTCGAGCTCGCGGCGCATCCCGTCACGCGCCAGGACTACTCGATCTTCCTCGCGGCGACCGGTCACGAGCACCCACGCGGCTGGTCGGGCGATCAATTGGACGCCGGGCTGCCGGTCACGGGCGTCAGTTGGCTCGACGCGCAGGCCTACTGCGCCTGGAGCACGGCCCGCGGCAATCCGCTGCGGCTGCCCACCGAGGCCGAATGGGAGCGCGCGGCCCGCGGTGGAGTTGACGCGATTCGGTATCCCTGGGGGGACACGATCCCCGCATGGCTGCCCAACGGCGGGCGCGGGCCGTTGGCCGGACCGTGGCCTGTCACGCTCGGGCCGCCGAATGCGTTCGGCATCTTCGGTATCGGAGCCAACATCCACGAGTGGTGTGCGGACTGGCACGCGGCCGGCTACTACGACGCGTCCCCTGATCGTGACCCGACCGGACCGTCGTCGGGCGTCCGTCGCGCTTCCCGAGGCGGCTCCTGGCGACACGCTGTCACGATCAGCCGAACCGCCGCGAGAAGCAAGCTCGACCCATCGTTCCGCTACACGGACTACGGGTTTCGCGTCCTGCGATGGAATGGCCGTGGCTGACGGCGACGACGCACTCCCGAGGCACTGCCGTGCCATGAGACCGCATGACCTTGCTCGGCGACACGCGCGCCCGACCCGTGGGTCAGTTTTCAGAAGCTCCCCGCTCCTCGCCGCCATCGATCCGCAGACGCACCACGGTGGCGCGGCCACGTTCGACCTCGAGCACCTGCGCCGTGACGCCGTCCAGGTGAACGGTGTCGTCCACCTTGAGCAACCGGCCCACGCGGCTCACCAGCAGCCCCGACACGGTGTCAGCGGCGTCCGCCGCCAGTCGGAGACCCAACTCTCGATTGACCAGACCGACCGACACATGACCGCCCACCGTGAAGAGACGGTCGGACTGGCGCACGATCTCTGGAGGCTCGCTGTCGAACTCGTCCTGGACAGGCCCGACGATCTGCTCGACCAGGTTCTCCAGCGTGACGACGCCAACCACGGAGCCGTGTTCGTCGGCGACCAGCGCCATATGCTGCTGCGAGGTCTGCATCTCGCGAAGCAGCTGGCTGATCGGAATCGTCTCGGGAACGTGCCGAAGCGGGCGCGCGACAGCCTTGAGATCCGCCGTCTCGGCCAGGCGCACCCCAAGGAGATCCTTCACATGTACCAGTCCAATCGCGTTCTCCAGTGAGCCCAGACACAGCGGGAAGCGGGTGTGTTGCGAGTGTCGTGCGGTCTCGAGGCACTGCTCGAGGGGCCACTGCAGGTCGAGGTACACGACCTGTGTACGGGGCACCATCACCTGCCGGGCCAGCAGGTTGTCGAACGCAAACACCGCGTTCAGCAGCGTGAGTTTGGACGCCGACAGTTCTCCCTCTCTGCGGCCGAGCTGCATGCTGGCCTGAATCTCGTCCGCGGTAATTGCGGGCGCGTCTTGGCTCCCCGTGAACATGTGCGCGAAGGCCTGGGTAACCCGAATGACGGGAGACAAAACGGTCTGCAGCACCCAGACCGGCCAGACGATCAGGCGCCACATCGTCCGCCAGTGGGTCGCGCCGAACGTCTTCGGCAGAATCTCTCCAACGAAGAGAATGGCCACCGTCAGCGCGACGGAAAAGGCCGGCACCCAGCGGGTGCCGAGCACCTGAACCGCATACATCCCGCAGATGGTCGCTCCGGCCGTGTTGGCCAGCGTGTTCAGGATCAGAATCGCAGAGGTCGGCTCCGCGATGTTCGCCTTCATTCGAATGAAGCGGTCGGCGAGGCCGCCGGCCGGGCCCGCAGCCCGCGCGGCTTCCAGGGCGCTGCCCCTGGTCGAATACAGCGTCGCCTCGAACAGCGAGCACAGCGAGGAGACCAGGACGGTCAGCGCCGCGGCCAGGAACAGAAGCGTCATCCGAGATCCCTCCGTCGGCCGATTCTCTCAAGTTGGGGCCTGAAGGCAACATACCGCGGTTCGCGGTGCGGCGCGAACGCCGCATTCGCCCCTCAAGGGCGCAGGTGGCAGGCGGGCGGACGGTAACTCGCCAGGTCGTCGGCGTAGCGCGCCCGACCTTCCGGCGGTGCGCCGTCGGCGGTATCATCTCCCTCCACGAGACCGACATGAAAAGACTGCTGCTGCCGCTGCTGCTGCTCCTCCTCCTCCTCGTCCTCCTGCCCCCAACCGCTGCCGCGCAGTCATCGACTGCCCCGCTCGCCCAGGCAATCGAGGCCGCACTCCGCGCGTTTCCGGCTCGCACCAGCATCTACCTGAAGCACGTCCCAACCGGCCAGGAGCTCGGTGTCCGCCAGGACGAGTCGTTCAACAGCCAGAGCGTCATCAAGATTCCGATCATGGTGCGGGCGTTCCAGCTCGCCGAGCAGGGCAAGCTGTCGCTCGACGAGCGGGTCACCATCGGGCGCGCGGACCTCCGCGACGGTACGGGCGTCTTCCAGTACGCCGACCTGGGGCTGTCGCCCACGATCCGCGATCTGATCCTGCAGATGATCATCACGAGCGACAACACCGCCACCGACATCATGACCACGCGAGTGGGCGGCGTCGACGCGCTCAACACCTGGCTCGACCAGTCGGGGTACGGCATGCGCATGATCAATCGCGGCTATGAGTATCGCCGCAAGCTCCTGGCGCGCCTCGATCCGCGCCTGGCCACGATTACTGCTGAAGAGACGACCGGCCTGCAGTATGCGATGAGCGACAACCCCGTGTTCGAGCACTACCGGCCGCTTTTCACCGGCGAGCGCGCGCGCTGGCTCGACATCGTCCGCGATCCGGCGAATCGCCAGAGACATCGGGCGAACCAACGCGCGCTGATGGTCGACGATCGCACCATCTGGCTCGGCGACATCACCGCGCGCGAGATAGGCCGGATGCTCGAAGCCATCGAACGCGAGGCGATCGCGTCGCCGGCGAGCTCGGCGGCGATGCGGACGATCATGCGCCGGCAACTGGCGGGATCGCGGCGCCTGCCCCATTTCGTGGACGTGCCAGTGGCGCACAAGACCGGCGACAGCGGCAACATTGCCAACGATGTCGGCATTCTCTACACGCGATCCGGCCCCGTCGTCATCGCCGTGCTGGCCAGCGGCATCACCGGCTCCTACGGCGAGGCGGAGGACCGCATCGGGCTCATCGCCAAGCTCGTCGTCGACCACTTCGATGGCCCCGCGCCGTCGCAGTCGTCCGAGCGCAGGCGGGCGATCCAGCCCCCGAACTACAAACCTACGCCGTCGCCGCTGACGCCGGGCATTCTCGTCGGCGACATGCTCTATCTGTCGGGCAGTACGGGCGGCGACCCGGTCAGCGGACAGCTCGTGGCCGGAGGCTTCGAGCCCGAACTGCGGCAGATCATGTCTAACGTGCAGGTCGTGCTCAAAGAGGCGGGGATGACGCTCGCCGATGTCGTGTCGGTCACGGCCTATCTGGCGGACATGGCCGATTTCCCGCGATTCAACGAACTCTACCGGGAGTACTTCACATCCACGCCGCTGCCCGCGCGATCCACGGTAGCCGTTGCAGGCCTGGCCCGCGGCGCGCGGCTCGAGCTCACCATGACTGCCGTGAGGTCCAAATGAAAACAACTCTGTTGCTGCTGACGCTCGTCGGTGTCCCGGTCAGCGCCGCCGCCCAGGCGCCGGTTAACCCGCTGTGGCACGAGGCGAAGGTGCCGAACTACCTGCCGCACATGACGTGGCCCGAGGTGCAGAACCTCCGCACGCGCACCGACATGGTCATCATCCCGATCGCGGCCATGGAGCAACACAGCCTGCACTTGCCGATCGGCACCGACTATCTGAACGGCGTCGAGCGGGCCAAGCTCATCGCGCAGAAGACCGACGTGCTGGTGGCGCCCATCCTGCTGCCCGGCAACTCGCCCTATCACATGGAGTTTTCCGGGACCATCACGCTGTCGTCGCAGACCATCCAGCAGGTGTACTTCGAGGCCGCCGAGAGCCTGATGCGGCACGGGTTCAAGCGGTTTCTACTGCTCAACAGCCACGGCGGCAATCAGATCATCACGCGCTACATCGCGGATCGCATCAATCAGGAAACGGAAGGGATTGCCGTCGAGCTCGGCGAGGCCGCCGCGCCGTTCCTCACGCGATCGGCCCCAGCGCCTGGATCGAGCCCCCGCACGTTCGACCGCCACGGCGGGGTGGGCGAAACCTCCGCGACCCTCTACCTCGCGCCCACACTCGTGAACCTCGACGCGGCCCGGCCGGCGACGCTCACCATGCCGCCGCATCTCGAGGCGATGCGGCCCGCGGTGGTGTCGGGCGACCCGACGGCCACGCTCGTGTTTCTGGCCGAGGGCCTGAAGGGGAAGAGCACCGGCAAGGGCACCTCCACCCGCGAGATGTCGGACACGGGCACGTGGGGCGAGCGCGATCCGAAGGAGGCCACCGCGGCGCAAGGCCGTGCCGAAGCCGAGAACTTCGTGCAGGCCGCCGTGCGGTTCATCGAGCGTTGGAACGAGCTGCGGCCGATGACCCGCTGACGCTCGGGCATTGGACCGCTATGCGGCCCCGAACGAGGATTTTGTACCCGTTGTGGAACCGCATAACGGTCTGGCGCGCGGAGCGCGCCAAGACGACAACGCGAACCAGCCAAGGGCTTCCGGGCGAAGGGGATATCAAG
>JBQTIE010000108.1:0-9818 GCA_052389315.1 Acidobacteriota bacterium | reverse complement strand
CGCAGCGGCACGGGCAAGAGCGTCACCCTCAAGCACATCGTCGGCTTGATGAAGCCTGACGCGGGGCAGATCCTGGTCGAGGGCCAGGACATCACGCACATGTCGTCGCGGGCGCTCACGGCCGTGCGTCGAAAAATCGGCTTCCTGTTCCAGAACGCGGCGCTGTTCGATTCCATCAGCGTGGGCGAGAACGTGGCGTTTCCCATGCGCCGCCACACGGACTGGTCGAACTCGTCGATCCGCGCGCGGGCCACGGAGCTGCTCACTCAGGTCGGCCTGCCTCAGGAGTACGACAAGATGCCCGCCGATCTGTCCGGGGGCATGCGCAAGCGGGCGGGGCTCGCACGCGCGATGGCGCTCGACCCGGCGATCCTGCTGGCCGACGAGCCCAGCGCCGGGCTCGACCCCATCACCGCTCGGGAGATCGACGAACTGCTCGTCGATCTGAAGACGCGGGAGCAGACGACGCTCATCGTGGTCACCCACAACATTCCGAGCGCGCGGGCCATCGGCGACGATCTGGTGTTCCTGCACGACGGACGGATTCTCGCGCGTGGCGCGGCCGACGAACTCGACCAGAGCGACGACCCCATGGTCGTCGAGTTCATGAAATCGACCGGCAGTGGCTGACCTCGTCTCCCGCCGACCGTTCATCGCCAGGAGTCTTCCATGAGTACCTCGCGCACCGCGCTCGTCGGCGCCTTCGTGACGGGCGGACTGCTGCTGTTCGCCGCCGGTTTGTTCATGATTGGCGACCGGCGGCTGCTCTTCGCCGAGCATTTCGAGGCGGTCACGACCTTCGGCAAGGTCACGGGACTGGAGGTCGGCACGCGCGTCCGTGTGGCGGGCCTCGACGCCGGCGAGGTGCTCGAGATCGGCTTGCCTCGTGTGCCCTCCGAACAGTTCCGAATTCGCATGCGGCTGCGAGAGGACCTTCGCCCGCTCGTGCGAACCGACTCGGTGTGCGGCATCCAAACGGACGGCATCGTCGGATCGGCCTTCATCCAGATCAGCGTCGGCACCGACCAGGCGCCCGTCGTCGCGTCGGGAGGGACCATCCCTGGGTCGGACCCCATCGAGTTCGGCGACCTCATCAAGGAGGGGCGGGACACGTTCCGCACGCTCAGCTCCGAGGTGATGTCGCTCACCGGCGACGTGTCGGCCACCATTGCCACGCTGCGCCAGACGTCGGAATCCGTGAACACGATGCTGCAGGACGTGAACGCGGATCTGAAGACGATGGCCACCAGCGGGACGCGCGCGATCGACGAGATCCGTTTGACGATGACCGACGCGCGCGGCGTCGTCGCCGACGTGCGTGAAGGGCGAGGCACCGTCGGCCGGCTGCTGACCGACGATACGCTCTACCAGCGCATGACGGGCCTCGCCAGCGAGGCCGAGAAGACCATGGCCAACATGCAGGCCGTCTCGGCGCGCGCGCGCACCACGGTGGACAGCGTGACCGCACAGGATGGCCCCGTTCAGGTCATCCTGAGCACCCTGCGCGACACGGCCGCCGATGCACGCGAGGTGATGGCGGACCTGTCCGAAGGGACCGAGGCCCTCAAGCGCAACTTCCTCGTGCGAGGTTTCTTCCGCGACCGGGGCTTCTACGATCTCGACACGGTCTCGCGCGACACCTATGTCGGAGGTGCCCTCGAGGCCAACGACCGAACCGCGCTTCGCGTCTGGATCGACGCCGCCGGGTTGTTCGCCCGTGCGCCGGATGACACCTTGCAGCTGACCGCCGCGGGCCGGCGACGGCTCGATTCCGCGATGGCCGACCTGGTCCGGTATCCTCGAGACAGCCCGCTGGTGGTCGAGGGCTACAGCGATGCGTCGGACGGCGGCAGCCCGTACCTGATCTCCACCGACCGCGCCACGCTGGTCCGCGACTATCTGCTCACGAGGTTCAGCCGAAAGGCGACGCTGACGGGCGTGATGTCGCTGGGCACCGACGCCCCCGGCAGCCCGAGAGGGGACAATCGGTGGTCTGGCGTCGCGCTGTCGCTGTTCGTCCGCCACGACGCGCTGACGCGCTGAGGCCGCGTCTGAAGCCGCTCCGGCCGGGCAGCGCGCCACGGCCGGCCTCGGGCTATCGTCTCGCGCCCGAGTACTCCAGCATCTGCGTCGTCAGATCCTGTGGATAGGAGATGGTCACGTTGGTGATGCTCCCGTCTGGCGCTCGCACGGCCGTGAGCTTGGGCATCACGAAGCCGCTGTACGAGGGGAGGTTCAGCTTGTCGACGCGCGCGACGATCTGGTCACGCAGCGCCGGGTCGAAATGCACGCCGTGGGCGGCAAACAGCGCTTTGGCTGCCTGGTAGTCACCCTCCGACTTGATGCGCTGCACCTCGGCCAGCAGCCGCGACACGCCGTCACGAAACGCCTTGGCATCCACCATCACCAGATACGTCTTGCCGTCGCGCGTCCGTTCTTCCACCGCCTTGCTGTTGGCCATCAGCCACCGCACGATCATCTGGCGGTTGCGCATGTGGTCCTCTTCGATCTGCGTCCCTTCGCGAATCCGGCGCAACTGGACGATGGCATTGCGAGTGTAGGCTTCGTATTCGGCCCTGACCGTCGCGTCGTGCTCGGCGGCGGGAATGATGCCAAGTTCGACCAGCTTCGGGTCGGCGATGAAATACAGTCCGACCAGGTCGGCCCGCGCCTCCTCCAGCGCGGAGAACTCTTCCTTGATCAGCGCCTGCGGGCTCTCGGTCACGGCCGGGGCCATGCGCCCCGACGCGTGGCCGATCACCTCGTGCATGTCCGTGGTCAGCTCCCCGGCGAAGTCGGCGAACCGCGCGGCCCGTTCCGCTTCCTCCGCCGACCAGGCGAACTCGCTGCGCATGCCGCCCGGCGCCGACCGGTTGTACGCGTCGGTGACGTTGGAGAGCGCGATGGACTTGCTCCCGTACTTCTCACGAATCGCCTGATCGTTGGGCAGGTTGATGCCGACCGGTGTCACCGGCCCCGAATCGCCCGTCTCGACGACCACGTCGATCGCGTTGGCGACAATGCCCTGCACCGACGGCTTGCGATATTTGGGATCCCACGGCATGTGGTCCTCGAACCACTGGGCCTCAGCCGCTAACTTTCGAATGCGGCCCGTCTTCTCGTGGTTGACGTAGAAGACCAGCCCTTCCCACGCGCCCTTGATGCCTCGCGCGTCGAGGTAGACCTCGATGAAGCCGTTGATCGTATCAACCGACGAAGCCGTGTCCTGCACCCAGGCGATGTCGTACTTCGCGCGGTCGGCGTCTTCGCCCGTGCGATACCACTGCACGAGGCCGCGGAGCGCGTGAGCCATGGGCTCGGTGGCAAACGGAATCGCCGCTTCGAGGTGCGCCACGATGGCGGTAATCTGGGCGCCGTAGCGGCCGTCGATCTTGTACACCTCCTCGATCAACCTGCCGTCGCGCTTGACCAGGCGCGAGTTGAGCCCGTATTTCTCGGTGAACCCCTCGAGATCCGCCATGCGCACGCCTGAATACAGGTTGTTGGCGCTCGCCTCGAGGATGTCGCGACCCGGGCCGGGTGACTTGTTGGTGACGATGGGATCCACCGCGGGATCGAAGAACATGGGCTGGAGCCGAGCCAGCAGGCGGTCGAGTGTCTCGCCGGACGACAGCGGAAACGTCGCGCCGCTTCTCCGGGAGGCCTCAGCCGCAGCCGTCAATGCCTCCGGCGAGCACTTCAGCACGAACTTTCGCGCCGTCAGGTTGTTGTAGGGACCGTTGTTGATCCAGAACAGCTTGGTGTAGCGCTGTATCTCCCCGAGCGTCGCCGCATCCACGCCGGCGGGGTGGAGCAGAATCTGCTCGAGCACGGCGCGCATCTCGAGCGCCGACGCGTGCTTCTGGTCGATGAAGATGTCGCGGCCAGCCAGCGCGGCTTCGTACAAGTGGAAGACGAGCACCTTCTCCCGGAGCGGCAAGGCGTCGAATCCGTCAGCATAGAGCTGGACCACCGCTGCATCGTCTACGCGCTCGAGCAGGTACCGTCGCGCGTCGGTCGATGCCGCGGGCGTCGCCGACGCGCTCGGGGCGGATCGTTCGGGGCCCGCGGAACAGGAACTCGCGACCAGGGCCAGGGACAGGGCAAGAGTACGAAGGGCCATCTCGACACGATACTCAATGTCGCGGCTCGAAGGGAACCGGGCGCCGAACCCAGACTCATCCGTCAGGAATTCGCCGTCACGGGCCTGAAGAAGCCGCCCGCGGCGCCGGCGATCGTCGGTCAGGCTGGCTGGAGATCCCCACGCCCGACGATGGCCCCGCCAGTGCCCGTCATGGCAAATGACAGACGCCGGCCGTCGGCAATCTCGAGCACCAGCTCCTCGGGGCCGGCCAGGACGATCGCCTCGGCCATGCCCGTGATGTCGATGTGGCCGTCGATGTGCCGCGGTGTCGTGGCGCGGCCATCGGTCCCCGACTTGTCGTGCCAAACCGAGAGGTGATAGGAAGTCGTTCGCAGCAGGACACCAGCCGCGTACACGCGGCCGACGCCCCGCAGTTCTTCGATGAGTTCCCTAGACATCGTGAAGGACCAGCATCATGACCTGCCGCCACCTCGTCTCGGCCGTCGGAGGCACGCCCTTGAGGCCGTCGCGCGCCGTCTCTCACGCTCAGGTGCGAAGGTGCTGGTTGAAGAACGCCACCGTCCGCTGCCACGCCAGCGCTGCCGCTGCTTTGTCGAAACGAGGCGTGGTGTCGTTGTTGAACCCATGCTGGGTCCCGGGATACTTGTGCGCCTCGTAGCGCACGCCGCGGGCTTTGAGCGCTTCCTCGTAGGCCGGCCAGGCCGCGTTGATGCGCTCATCCTGCTCGGCGAAGTGAATCAGCAGCGGCGCCTTGATCGTCGCCGCCTCCTCGGGGCGCGGCGAGTTCCCGTAGAACGGCACGGCGGCGGCGAGGTCCGGTACTTTCGTGGCCAGCATGTGGGCAATCCCGCCGCCATAGCAGAACCCGACGACGCCCACCTTGCCAGTGCCGTCCGGACGTGCCTTCAGGAGGCCGACCGCGGTAATGAAATCCTCGCGCGTCTTGGTCTGGTCGAGCTTGGAAAACAGCTCGCGAGCCTTGTCCTCGCCGCCGGGATAGCCCCCCAACGGGAAGAGCGCGTCTGGCGCAAAGGCCATGAAGTTGTCGAGCGCCAGCCGGCGCGCGATGTCTTCGATGTGGGGGTTCAGGCCGCGATTCTCGTGCACGACGAGGATGCCCGGCAGTTTCCCCTTCGCCGACGCGGAGCGGACCAGATAGCCACGCATGGTCCCCGAACCGTTGGGCGATGGATACTCGATGAACTCGGCCTTGAGGCGCTTGTCATCCGGCGCCACCTGCTGGGCCTCGGCAAACTTCGGGCTCAGGGCCTCGAGCAACATCGCCGCGGTCACGCCGCCCACGGCGAACTTGCCGGCCTAGTCCAGGAACCCGCGGCGGTCGATGGCCCCATGCACATAGGCGTCGAACAGGATGAGCAGTTCCTGATCGAAATCCTGCGCTGTCTTACGCTCCATCGTCCACCTCCTCGGGCCGCGTCTGGGCAGCCTGGCAGCATTCTACTGCGATCGGGCCGGCGGCCCATCCGACTCGCCACCACCGCACGGTTGCCCCACGTCACGGCGTAGGGCAGAATCCGGCGATGCGCCGCCCAGCATCCATCGCCGTCCTGCTCGTGGCCCTGGCCTCGACCGACGCTGGCTTCGCCCTCGCGCAGCGGTCCGTGTCAGCGGCCGACGCCTGGGTCAAGGCGACGTCGGCGAACGAGACCGACACCGTGGCCTTTGCCGCGATCGAAAACCCCACGATGTACGACGTCTATGTCGTGTCGGTCGCGAGCGCGGCGGCTCGTCTCGTGGAGATTCGTGAAGGGGGCGCAGGAGGCGGCGAGGTCCGCGTCATCAAGGAGCTCACCGTCCCCGCGTTCGGGAGGGTCGACATGGCTCCCGACGGCGTCCATATGCGCCTGGGCAGCCTGACGCGTCAGCTGGCGAAAGGTGACGTGATCACCCTGGCGCTGACGTTCGACAGTGGGGTCACTCTGGAGGTGTCCGCCGTCGTTCGGTGAGGCGCGCCTTCGCCGGCGGCTCTCACTTCACCTGCACGACGACGTGGGCCGTGGTCCAGCAGCACTGATCGCCGCCGCCGCCGTCGCCCGAGCTGTCGTTGATCTGCGCTCGCAGCCAATACTCGCCCTGAGCGCTGAAGGTCGCCGTCGTGACGGCCTCGAGAAACTTCGTGGCATCGCCGTCGTTCACGAGCGCGATCGTCTCGTCTGCGACCTTCACGTCGCCCTGACCGCGGTACTTCTTCCAGATGACGCGAATGTCTCCGCGACGCTCCCGGGCGGCGGCCGCGGCTGCCGCAGCCGCACCGCCCCCGGATGGCGTCAGTCCTCCACTGAGCACGCGTCCGCCGATGATCGCCGGCGGCGGATCCTCGGCCCCGCCGCCCCGGCCCCCGCGACCGGCTCCGCCGCGCCCCCCGGCTCCCGGCGGGGTCGCCTCGGAAACCGTCGTCGGAGGTTGATCGGCGGCCCACAGTCTCAACGTCAACGGCTGGCCCACCGTGCCCGTCAGGGTTTGGACGATACGCTCGCGTGGCGGCCCCATCAGCTCGGGGCCCGTCGGGCCGAACTTGATCCGCGGCGGCTCGTTCCCGTTCGCGAGGTTCTTGTAGAAGTCGATCCAGTAGGGCGGGTTCGTCCAGAACGCCACCGTCGACGTGTGGCCGTTGGCCACGAGGGTCCACGTCAGCCGCTTGTTCCCGAAATCCTTGGGAATGGGAATCGCGAACACTCCGTACTGGCGTCCGGTGTGAAACACCGTCGGCTGCCCGAAATCCGGACCGCCAGGCTCGATGCGGTTGTTGGGCCCGATCGGGATCTCCACTTGCTGGTCCTTGTTTCGGTTGAAGTAGCCAAGCAGCATGACCTGGCCGCCGTCTTTGGTCGGACCCCAACCCTCGAACGCCGGATACACCGCTTCGCCCGACTGCCCAATCGGCTCGAGCAACACGCCCTGCGGCGGCGTCCGGACCTGCGCTGACAGGCTCCACACCACGAGCGCGAGGCACAACGCCGTGGCGACGGCAGCCCGAACCGCATCAGCCTTGATCCAACGAGAGAACAAGAGACAGAGCGGACAGGACGGCATGAACGGAAAACCCTTCCAGAAATGACGCGGGGTGGCGCGCCAGGCGGCCACCCCACGGACGAACACGAAGGCCCGGCGCTACTGCTGGCGCTGAGTCGTGTTGAGACCCAGGGCCTCCTGCCGGGCTTTCACTTCGGCGCGATAGTCGGCGTCATTCATGTAGGTCACGTTCACCCACGCATGCGCCATTTCGTCGACGGTGCGATCGCCATAGCCGACCCACACGTTGGGATCGGGGTTGGCCTTGTTGGCCGCCGTGTTGTCGTGCCAACCGGTGATCTTGAGGAGCGTCCCCCGTGGCAGGAGCGGCGCGGCCGTTTCGGCGTACACATACGTGTTGTGCCAGTTGAAATTGAAATCGGCCACGTGGCTGATCACGTGCGACTGTCCGTTCGGCAGGATGGCCTCCATCGACATCGCCTTCCCCCGCAGGTGCATGTGCGGCTGGAAGCTCTCGACGCGACCGTTCTCACGCATCACGAAATAGCCCTCCGTCGCCTTCACCGTCTGCGGTGGGATGTCCACACCGCCGGCGTTGGTGGCACCCATGAGATGAAGCACCTGCCGGTACTTCGGCTCCTGGCCCTTCGGATAGAAGTAGACGCCGAGTTCGACCTGATCGGTGATGTCCTCGCCGCCGTTCGAGTAGTGGACATCCCACACAATCTTCGACCCGGGAAGCATCAGCTTGCCGCTGCCTGGCCGCATCATCTCGCCCTGCTTGCCCACGGCCCATTCCATGAACGTGCCCGGCAGGGGGTTGCCATTGGCGTCGAGCGGATTCTGCGCCAGATCGTCGGTCTCCTGCTGCTGGAGCCGCGCGATGGCGTGGTGAGTAATCTTGCGGCCCTTCACGGTGCTGGGACGGATCTCGATCGCCCGCACCCATCGCGGCTCGGTGAGGCCTGTCTCGGCCACCGGCTTCCACCACGCATCGTTGGCGCCGGCCTTCTGCGTCCACGGCGCCGACCTGACGATGAGGTCCGGCTCGGTCTGGCCGAAGTGCTTGGCGAAATTCCATCCCTGTTCGCTCGGCCACTGCTTGGGCGGAGGCATGTCTCTCGGATCGCCCTTCGGCGCGCCACCGTCCACCCAGCGAACGATCGTGTCGATCTCGGCCGGGGTGAGCGATCGATCGTTCGAGAATTCCTGGATGCCAATTGTCTTGTCAATGTGCCACGGCGGCATCTGCTGCGCCTGGATGCGCGCCTTGATCGAGCGCGCCCACGGGCGTGACTCCTCGAAGGTCTGCAATGACATGGGCGCCATCGAATCCGGGCGATGGCAGGCTTCACACTTCTCCTGGAAGATTCCTGCGACGTCCTTGGTGAACGTCGGTGCAGGCGTCGTCTGGCCGGCCGCCATCGCCGGTGCCAGGCTGCTGAGCGCCCACGCTACAACCAGAACGCCGGCGGGTTTCCGCATCGCATTCATCGCACGGACTCCTTCTGTTCGTCAGCCACGGTCCCTGGCCGGCAGGCAGACCGGCAGTGTGCCCGGGAATCTGGGCCACTATAGCACTTTGTCGGCTTGGTTTTCGCGGCGGACCAGCCTCGACAAATGTCACGAGATGTCACGATCGGCCTGCCGCGGTCCCGGCTATTTCGGCACGGGCTTGAGCGCGGGAAACAGCGCACCGCTGCCCAGCAGTTCTTTTGCCACCGCCGCGACCTTCGCGACCGTCGCATTGGCTTGATCGATGACCTGCGGCAGGGCGGCCTTGACTTCGCGAATCTGCATGAGCTGAGTGCTGGTGGGGACTGAGGTCGATCCCATGATCGCGCCTTTCAGCTGCCCGATCCGGCCGCGGACGTTTTCGCTCCCACCGCCGAAGCCGCCGCCCCCGCCCGGGCCACCGCCTCCGCCCAGGCCGAGTCGCCGCCGGAGCGGCTCGAACTCCTTGATCAGCCCGTCGAGCGCTCCCTTGGCCGTCGGCGACAGCGTCGCTCCTTGTGTCTGCTCCTGAAGCGTGGAGACCTGCGAGAAGGCCGTCTGCACCATCCCGGCGACATCGTTGGCCTTCTCCTGCAACTGGTGCAGTTCTCGTGCGGTGTCGTGCCACGTCCTCCGATCCGCATCCGTGATCTGAACTTCGGGATCGCCCTTGACCACCACGTCCACCGCCTGCCTCTCGCGGCCTTCGACGACCCGGGTGGCCCGATTGGTGCCGGGCAGCAAGAACGGGCCGTTGGTGCCCCCGCCCCCGATCCCCCCGCCGCCCCCCGCGCCCCCTCCCCCTCCCCCTGGCCCTCCCGGGCCCGCACCCGGCGGAGGCGGGAGCGGCCGGAGCGGCTGCACCCGCAGGTCCCACTTGATGAGGTTCAGGCCCGTCCGGTTCCGATCTCTCATGGCGTCGCCCGACAGTTCGCGCACGACGGTGCCCCGCGCGTCGCGCACGGTGAATCTGACTTCCTTGGCCGCGTCCTTGAGTCGGAACGCGAGCGTCGCCCCCGGCGCAGGATTGGCACCGAGGAACACGCGGTCGCCCTCGAACCCTTTCATCTGATCGTTGGCCGGGTTGAACGCCACCGCGGGTTCGGGCTCGAACACGAAGGTCTCGGCCGACTCCGCCTTCGCCCACTGCTGGATCGGCGTGACGTCGTCGAGAATCCACACTCCCCGGGCATGGCTCGCCAGGATCAGATCGTTGTCCCTGGGA
>JBQTIE010000107.1:0-3425 GCA_052389315.1 Acidobacteriota bacterium | reverse complement strand
GACTCGCGGCACGCCACACCGGTCGTCATGGCATGGCCTTGATGCGGTCGAGCAGCTCGGCGCGTGGATGCCACCGCCCGCGGATCATCGTCCCCGTCTGCTTCTCGAAGTTCGCGACCGTCGCCAGCGGATCCGCATCCACGAGGACGAGATCGGCCACGCGTCCAACCGCCACGATCCCGGCGTCCTTGTCGCGATCGAAGAATCGCGCGACGTTGCGCGTGCCGGTCACGTACACCTGGTACGGCGTCAGGCCGGAACGCGCCATCGCGGCCATCTCGTTGAAGATCGAAAACCCTGGAACCGAGAACGTCTGTATCGCATCGGATCCCATCGCGATGTCCACCCCGGCGTCGTAGAGCGCCTTGAGAAGCGTGCGGCGCTCGGCCAGAAAGCGTGCGTTGGCCTCGCTCGAGAAGCCCGGCTGCGCCATGAACTGAGCGCGCTGCTTCGCCCATCCATCGACGACAGCAGGCGGGATGAACTCGACGCCTGGCGAGCGGCGCAGCTGGTCGGGCCCCGCGGGGCTCATGAAGATCTCGAGCAGCCCTTGTGTCGGGACGATCCAGACGCCCGCCTTCTTCGTGTCCGCGACGGCTTTCGCGAGGCGGGCCGCGTCCAGATGAGCGGCGAAGTTGGCGCCGAAGAACCCCGGGTTGCTGACATCCACTGGGGCCCCGGGCCGGACGGCGTACTCCAGATAACCGTCGAGGTGATCGATCGACCGGTACCGAGCCGCGAGCGCACGTTCGAGTCCAACATCGGCGGGCACGTGCCCCGAGAAGGGAATGCCGAGCGCCTTGGCCTGTTCGGCCATCGCGTCGAAGGCCGCGCGCGGCACGCCTGGGTGAATCTTCAAGAAATCGTACCCGGCCGCTTTCTGATCGCGGACCATCTTCACGGCGACCTCCGCCGATGTCGCGCTGTTGCCGTTGAAGCTGGGGCCCGACGTGTAAAGGGTCGGGCCGATCACGTCGCCTCGCGCCACCGCGGCACCTAGCGGCAGATGGCGCGGATCGCCGAGCATCCCCCGAATGGTCGTGACGCCGTTGGCCACAAAGAGCGCCAGCACGCGGTGCATGAGGGCATCAGGCTGGGTCCCGCCGGGAATGTGGGCGTGCATCTCGGCCATGCCCGGCATGAGGTACTTGCCACGTCCGTCGATCCACGTCGCGCCGTCGGGCACTGTGACCTGCGCGGAAAGCCCCATCGCCACGATGCGATCGCCGCGAACGAGCACGGTGTGGCCGGGCAACACCCGCTCCGCGTCCATGGGCACCACGGTCACGTTCACGAACGCGACCGCCGGCGCCTGGGCCAGCGGGTCACCGCTCAGCATCGTCGTCAACCACCCCGCCAGCAGGATCCCGACGAGACGCCGTGTGCTTCTCATACCTCCTCCATGTCTGTGCCGACCGGCCCGCGGCACCTGCTTCGCGGACGGGGATGACGCAACCTCATGCGTCCTTGACCAGGGCAAGAAACTCCGCCAGCACCATCGCCGTCGCTCCCCACACCTTCTCACCATCGACGGCGAAGTAGGGCACCTCGATCGGTACCGTGCGGCCCTCGACGTTGCGCAGCTGCGCCTCGCGTCCGACCGCGGCTGGTTCGCGCAGTCCGCTGACGGGCACTTCGAGAATGCGCGCCACCTCGAGCGCATCCACCTTGAAATCCGGCCGCTCGTCGGCGATGCCCAGGATCGGGTGCAGCAGATACTGGCTGACCGGGATGTGGATTGGTGTCAGGCGGCCCAGGATGCGTACAGCCGCGGCGGCGAGACCAACTTCTTCGAAGGACTCCCGCAGCGCGGCGTCTTCGAGGGTCTCGTCTGGGTCCACCGCGCCGCCAGGCAGGGACACCTGGCCGGTGTGGTGACGCAGGGTCGACCCTCGCACGGTGAGCAGCACGTGCGCCTGCCGTTCGACCGGATACACGAGCAAGAGCGCGGCGCCGTGTCGAAGTCCGTCTGGCCTCGCGCGGGGATCCCATCCCGGGCGTGGCTGCGGCGACATGCGCAGTTGCGCTTCCACCCCTGGCAACGGATCCGCGAGCGCGCGGGTCAACTGCCGCTCGAGCGCCCTCAACGGCACACGCCTGGTCCCATCCAACCTGACACCCGGTTCAACGCGACACTCTCGACACTCGGCGCGGTGACCCTTGGACCGCGCTGCGTCTTCCCACGCGAATCTGGTCCAGCGCCATCGCGCCTCAGTGCCGCTGCTCGTTGTTCGTGGTCCCCGCCGACAGCCGCTCCATCTGCGCGGCGGTGACCTCGGTGGAGGGCCCGTGGAACATGCCGTTGAACAGCACCTTGAAGGTGGCTCGCGGTTGCGTCCGGAAGTCCACCTGGCTGCCGTAGGTGACGACATAGCCACGCCCGACGCGGAACGAGACGATGTTGGCCTGGTCCTTGAGGTACTCTTCGCCCAGCAGCCATCCGCTCTGCAGGATGTTCTGTCTCGGATAGCGCGCGGCCACCGCGACCGTCATGCCGAAGCCGGGTCGAAGGCGGTACGCCTGATCCGACTCGAAGAACACCGGCCAGGTTGCCGGCATCCCCCAGGCGACGGGATGGGTGAGATCGAATTCGTTCTGGAGCAGCGAGCCGGGGCAGTAGAACAGGTTGGCGGGCTCGGCGACGCGGTCGCGGAGTACCTGCATGAGCTGCGCAGGGCTGCTGAAGGCCTCGCGGAGGGCCCGATCGACGGTCGTGGCCGGCACCTGCGGATCCGCTCCGCCAGGAGCGGCGCCAGGCCCGAACCGTGGCGCGGCTTCCGGCAGGGACCTTTCGATCGGCAGGTCGAGGAGGTCGCGGGCGGTCTCGACGGCCGAGCCAATCGCCAGGAGCGTCCCGCCGTTCTCGACGAACTCGCGGAGTTTCTTCCAGCCATCCTCGCCGACGCCTGCCGCCCACGCCCACTCGGCGGGATCGTTGCGCGTCTGGTCAAGACCGCTCACGATCCGTTGCCGCGACGTGCCCGACGGCAGCAGGATGACGTCGTACTTCGCCGCCAGGTTCTGAAAATCCTGCGCCGTCACGACTTGATGGTTGATGCCGTACTGCTCGAGCAGCCACAACAGCCATCCGCCCGGCATGTTGTTGGCGCCGCGGTAGAGGCCGACGCGTGTGCCGGACTTGAGGCGGAATCCGTCCACGGCGGGCGCGCGATCCGCGGCATAGGCGGGGATGCCGAGGGTCTTCGCAGACGATTCCAGGATTTTCTGCGCGGCCGGCACTGCCGGAATGACGAACGTGCCGGGCACGAACGAGCGACCGCCACTTTCAAAGGTCGTGGCCGCCCGGAACGTCGGCACGTTGGCCTTCTGCAGCTCCGCCACGATCTTGAACACGCCGTAGGATTCAGGGCCCACCAGATAGACGCCCTTGGCGCGCGCGGGCGGTGCTGCGGCAATCGGGCCGA